>JBKHBO010000066.1:0-8346 GCA_046542315.1 Clostridia bacterium | reverse complement strand
GGCCTTGTTCTATCTTTTCTTCTAAACTTGCTAAAACTTCAGCTGCTTCTTCTTCAGTAATTCTACCGTTTTCAACTTGAACTTCTAATCTTTCATTGAAGTCGCTTAAAACATTTTCTTTCCACTCTTCATAAAGACCTTGTTCTTTTAAATTATCAATCATTGATAATCCATCTGGGCAATTTTCTAATCTATAAGCTTCAATTTCCTCATCACTCATATTACTTACAATGCCCATATTAGTGGAACCAATACCAACACCGTTGTTTCCGTTCCTTATTTGTGCAACCTCATCAATTGCAAAGGCACTTCCAGCAACGAACAAGCCTACTAAAGCTACTACAGCAAACACTTTTGTTAATTTCATTGTCTTATACTTCCTTTCTTTTTTTAACTTGCTTACAGTATATAATGCTATTGTGTCAGAATTGTTACAGTCTAAAAAAGAATTAGTATTTTAAAAATAAAAAAGCTGCACATTTGTGCAGCAATTCTTATCTTATTCTGGTTGTTCTTCTGGTTGCTCTTCAGATTCTTCTTCTTCTTCGCCTTCACCAACAACTTCAGGAGTCTCTTCTTCTTCAAGAGCTTCTTCTTCAATTTCTGGTTCTTCAAATACGTCAGCTTCAATGATTGAATAAATCTGAGCTGAGTAATCAGAAAGAATCTCAATATCTTCGTTTTGAGCAATCTCTAATTCGCCTATAGTCATAGTGTCTCCGTATTCTTTAAAGGAAATATCGATTTCTACTCTATCGATTAGATCTTTAGGTAATACTTGGATTTCAACACCTGATACAAACTCTTGTAAGATTAAAGTCTCTGCCAAATTTTCTCTACCAGAAAATACGAATGGTACAGTAATCCTAATCTTCTCATCGCTTCTAAGAGCTTGGAAGTCTATATGTAGAGGAGTTCTCCTTAATGGATCTTTTTGGACTTCACGAACTATTGCAAAAATTTCTTCGCCATCTAACTTGACAGTAGCAGTTGAACCTTTGGCATTAGTTTGTAAAAATTTAGCTAATTCTATTTGGTCGAAAACAATATTAGTATTATCTAATTGACTGCCATATAAAATACCTGGTACTAATTTCTTTTGACGTAACTTTTTAGCTTTATTAGTTCCAACCGTTTCACGCAGATTGGCGTTAAGTACTGTTTTGCTCATTTCTTACCCTCCTTTTGTAATCCTTCACGTTTTTACAAGATTTAATTATATCTTATCTAAAACGTTATTTCAATTCAGGACTTGATTATACATTATAATAAGCGAAAATTTAAGCTTATTTGCACAAAAAATCAAAAACCTTAATTAAAATAGCAAATCTTTTCAATTTGCGCAAGTAAAAGATTTATATTTGAGAAAAAATATTAAAATTATTTATGATAAGGCATATTATTATTTATGCTAAATGATCTATAGATCTGCTCAAATAAAACAACAAGGCTGAGTTGATCACTTATAGTCATTTTTGATAGGGCTATGTGTTTAAAATGGGTGATTTGCTTATCAGTTAATATGAAAGAAATATCTGAAATCCCATTAATAGCTAAGGTAGATAGTTCTTGAGCTAGTTTTTCTGATGATATGAGCTTTCCTTTTGGTGATACTTTTATCAAGTGCGTGTTGGTTTTAATTACTTTTTCAATATTTTTGTCTTTGTAAGTTTTTGCATTTATTTTGGCAAATTTGGAGAGTCTTTTCTGATACTCTTTAATAGCTTGATTAAAATAGGTTAACATTTTTTTAGTGGGTGTATATATTGTTATATTCATTGAATTTCCTCCAAAAATCAGTTCATTTGCAAAATCTAACAATTCATATTAATATTTATTAAATCTTAAATCTTAGATTAAAAGCAGAGTCAATTGTTCTATTAAGATTAGTCTCATTAGTTGGTGAGGAAAAGTCATTTTACCAAAAGAAAGCTTTAAATTTGCTTTTCTTAAAACACTTTTATCAAGACCAAAAGAACCACCTATAATGAAGGTAATATTTTTTCTATAGTTATATAATTGATTGGTTAATATTTTCTTAAAATGACTAGAAGAGAAGACTTTGCCATTAATATCACATACAATTAAGTAACTATCCTTGTCAATATGATCCTTGATTTTTGCTCCTTCAATCTCAAGCCCCTTCTTAATTTCTGTATCACTTGGATTTTGAGGTAATTTATATTCATTAATCTCAATTATTTGAACAGTAAACTTAGACTGCAACTTAGACAGATTATTATTTATCCCTTGTTTTAGATATTTTTCTTTAATATTTCCTATAGCAATAATTTTTATTTCCATCTATTCGCTCTTCCTATCTAAAATTCATTAAGTTCGATATAATATAGTTACAATAAAATATGTAAAAAGTAAAGTGAATACAAAAAATATTAGGAGGTGACTGTGTTATGAAAACAAATAAGGGTTTTACAATGTTAGAGATGCTTGCTGTGATGGCAATTTTAGGTATTATTGCTTCTTTTGGCATTGTGTATATGCAGTCATCTTTAGAATCTACTGAAATAGCAGCTTGTCAAAACAAGCTAGAACTAGTAGCAACTGCAGAGAAGCGATTTTTTGCTACTCAAAATAGACATTCTATTGAGTTTGAAAATTTAGAGTCTATTGATAGTTCAAGTGAATTAGTAGATAAAGGTTACTTAGATTTTAGCTCTGAAGAGCGCTTTAGCATTAATGTTGAGATTGATTCTGAAGATCCTACAATCTATAGATTATCCTGTAGTGAATATCCAGATACATTTATTTTGCAATCAGAAGATGAGTATAGAAAAGATTACTTAATTTCTTATACTGATATTGATGAAGAAGGTGAGCTTCCTCAGGATGGAGATGAAGATGATATAGATGTGATACAAGATTATGAAGAAGATCTATCAGAATTAGATCTTATTTGGACACCAACTGATGGATATCCTGTTTCAATCGGATTTGATGAAAATCATTATTATCTTGAAGGTACTATTTTATATTTTGAAGAGCCAATAACAATTGGTGGTGTAACATATGAGAGTGGCATTTATGAAGCTTTAAAAGATACTTCGGAAAAACCAATTGATACTAATGTTACTACAGACCCTACATATGAAACAACAGAAGCAGATCCTATAACATGGCTAATGGTCCAAAGTGATAGTTTAGAAGACACTAATGCACAGGATATCTCCTTTTATATTGTTCCAGAAGAACAAGGTAATGTGACAGTCCCTAGTGGTAATAGTTTTATTATGGGACATGATAATGGAGTCTATATAGATGCATCATCAGACTCGACTGCTAATTACAATAATAACTTTATTTCTGGAGGAGATGTAGATGATATTTTAATTGGTGGCGAAAGAGATGATATGATCCTAGGTCAAGAGGGTAATGATTTCATTGATGGTGGTATTCCTAGAAATAAAACTACTGTTGATACTGCAGTTTTTGCTTACCCTATGAATGAATATACTTTAGAAATAGTACCTGTATATGATGGATATATAACAATTGATTTTAAGGGAGATCCTATTGATTTATTTATATATGATGTTGATGACAAGAAAAGTGATTATACTTTATATCGTATAACTCATCCAATTGAAGGGGAAGACTATCTAGTAAGAATACATGAACTGTATTTTGCAGAAGGTACTATTTCAATGGAGGATGCATACCTTGCTATAGGGCAATGATAAATATTAATGAGATTTAGTAGCTTTTGTTGCCATTAATAAATTATATAATTATTAATAGTAAATGAATAATTATTCGCTAAAGTTAAAAATATATAGTAATATTTTGAATATATAAACTTTCATATTAATTTTTATAATATTAAAATTAATTATTTCAATTTGTAACATTATTGTAACATCTAAAGGTGAATTTTATGATATAATTTCAGTGGTGTTTTGAGAGAGACACTTAATAAAAAATTGTAATTAAAGGAGATCAAACCATGTTATTAATCAGACTAGCAGTAAGGAACGCAAATCAGAATATTTAAGCTGCAGTTAGTCAATTCATGGGAATTGGTTTTACTGCGGCTATTTCAGCGTGGCAGTAAGACCAAAATAGATTTTTCTTTAAATTATTATATACTTTAAGAATACATACTATTTTTATGTCTTTATTCATGCCGCGCAAAGGTTTTGCGTGGTGTTTTTTGTTTTAAAGAAAGGAGTACTAAAGAATGTTAAGCCAATATTTTAAAAAGAGAGTAATATATATAGCGTTATGATAGAGAAAATAAATATAAGGAAGGTGGTAGTTAAGCGCTAAATAAAAGGAGAATTTTAAAGAATGAAAAAACGTGATTTAACAAATGATAAAATATTTTCAAATTTAATGTTTATGACTATACCAGCAATTCTTGGTCACTTATCTAGATCTGTATATGACATAGTAGATATGTTTTGGATAGGTAAGATATCAGCAAGTGCTGTAGCAGCGGTAACCGTGTTGTCTTCGATTTTATGGCTGATTTGGATTCTTAGTAGCGTAATTGGCAACAGTTCAGTTTCACTAATTTCGCAAAGCTTTGGAAAAGGCGATAAAGAAAGAGCCGCTAGAGTAATTGAGCAAACAATTACTTTTAAAATTATTGTGGCTTTAATAACAATGGCAATAGTCTTGCCACTACTAAAGAATTTAGTGTCATTTATAACTACAGATCAAGAGGTAATTTCACTGGCCCTTAAGTATGGCTATGTTAGGATAGCTTTTTTACCAATACTTTTTGCCCAAGCGACTCTTTCAGTAGCTATAAGATGTGTGGGAGATTCTAAGCGTGCAATGAAGGTAATGCTTTTTAGTGCAATATTGAATATATTTTTAGATCCAATAATGATGTTTGATACTATCCCACTAATTGGTATTAAGGGATTTGGTTTAGGAATAGCTGGAGCAGCCTGGGCTACAAATATAGCTAACTTATTAGGAGTAATCTTAGGAATGTATTACTTATTAAGTGGCAAAACTAATATTAAGATAAAGTTTAGTAAAATGTTTAAGCTGATTCCAGAAATTGATAAAAAGCTAGTCACAATCGGAGCACCTCTAGGGCTTGAAATGCTCTCAAGAGAAGGAGCAGGATTTATAGTTATGAAACTAGTAGCTAGCTACGGCCCGAGTGCACTAGCAGCAGTTGGTATAACCTTTAGAGTTTTAAGCATTTCATTCATTATCTTTTTAGGGTTTGGAGATGGAGCTGGAGCAATAGTCGGACAAAATTTGGGAGTTAACAATATAAAAACAGCAGAAAAGGTGGCTAAACTTACTGGTTTTATAAGTAGTGGGGTAAATTTTATAATGTTCTTAATTATATTCTTATTTACACCACAAATAATTGGTATATTTACGCAGTCAACAGAAGTATTATATTATGGGTCAATCTTGGTTAGATTTATGGCATTCAGTTATGCAATATTTAGCTATAGTTTTGGCTTAAGCAGTGCTTTTTTTGGCTCGGGATATAATCAACCGTTTATGTATGCCAGTATATTTAGTCGATGGATAGTACAAGTACCACTTATGTTTATAATAGTCAAAGTCTTAGGACTGCCATTTATTGCAGTAGCAATTGGCTATAGTTGTGCTGAAATAACTGAAGCATTGGCTTTGATGTATTATTTTCATCAAGGAAGATGGAAAGAAACAAAGGTGGTTGCAATTTAAAAAAGAGTAGGTGAAGTAAAATGAAACGAGTAGAAAAAAGAGATTTAACAACAGGAAATGTAACTAGCAACCTAATATACATGGCTATGCCAGCAATATTTGGTTCACTAGCACAAACTATATATACATTAGTAGACATGTTTTGGATTGGGAAAATATCAGCAAGTGCTGTAGCAGCAGTTACAATATCAAGTTCAATATTTTTCTTAGTCTGGATTTTAAGCAGTATTATTGGAATTAGTTCAGTATCACTAATTTCACAACAATACGGAAAAAAAGATATAAAAGGTACTGAAAAAGCTATAGAACAAACAGTAGTACTTAAGTTTATTGTAGCGATTATTACTATGGTAATTATGATGTTTTTACTAGAACCAATAGTAAACTTCTTAACAAATGATGCTGTGGTGATTGAAAAGGCTTTGGAATATAGCTATATACAGCTAATGTTTTTACCAATCTTCTTCTCTCAAGCAACAATGACTACAGCTTTAAGGTGTATTGGAGATTCAACAAAGCCAATGGTAATAATGATGACTGCAGCGGTTCTTAATATGGTTTTAGACCCAATTTTGATGTTTGAGGTTGTACCAGTTGTTGGTATTAAGGGTTTTGGAATGGGAGTAGCTGGTGCGGCTTTAGCTACAAGTCTATCAAGTTTAGTTGCTTTTAGTATTGGAATGATAGTTCTTTTTGGAGGATTTACCAATGTTAAGCCAAAGCTAAAGGGACTGTTCAAGTTAGATAAAGAAGTAGATAAGAAGCTTTTGACTATTGGGCTTCCTGTAGGATTTGAAATGACTGCTAGAGAAGTCGGTGGATTAATTGTTATGAAGTTTCTAGCAAGTTACGGAACAGTTGTATTAGCAGCAGTTGGAATAACTTTTAGGTTAGTTTCTTTTGCGTATACAATTATGAGCGGTCTTTCAAGTGGTGGTGGAGCTATAGTTGGACAAAACTTAGGTGCAAACAATGTTGCCAGAGCAGAAGATACAGCTTACGCTGCAGCAAAGCTTGGAATAATGATGATTGGATCATTAACAGCAATTGTAATGGTAGCTGCCCCAGATATTATTAAAGTATTTGTAGAAGATCCCGCAGTTCACTCAGTTGGAGCAGTAATTCTTAGAATTACAATGGTTGGAGCTACAATCTTTAGTATAGCTTTATCTTTAAGTTGTGTTTTTACCGGATCTGGATATAACTTTCCATATATGATTAGTAGTATCTTAGCAAAATGGGTAATTCAAATTCCTTTCCTTTATATAGCGATTAGAATTTATAACTTACCTTATTATGTAGTGCCAATAAGTTACTTTTTATCTGACTCTGTAGAATCACTTGTCTTGCTTACATTTTTCAAAAAGGGTGTTTGGAAGACGTTTAGGGTTAGTGAGAAAAAAGTAGAAGTAGCTGCAGATTAAAAATTAATTTGATTATTTTTTAAAAATATGTTTAAGAATTCATTTTTAAGGGCATGTATATAATGGAGGAAGTTATGAATGGAGGTGTTAAATCGTGGAAGTATGTGCTTATTGTAAGAAAGAGATTGGTGCAGATGAAGTTTTTTACTATAAAAACTTAATACTATGCGAAGATTGCTTTAGGAACAAAAAAGACGAGATTAACGATAACTTTGAAGAAATATGGGAGCATAGATTCGAACCTAAAGAATAGAAGAGATCAAAAATGGAGAGTGCTTAGCACAAGTGCTCTCCATTTTTTTGATTTTAGAAGATCCACTTAGTGTAATACAATGTCCACAGTGTTACACTAAGTATAATAGATTATGTTTTTATTGTAATTAATGGCATGTATAAAAGCGCTTATCAGTAAAAGATATTCATTTTTTTATTATAAAATCGTCTGAATAACAATAATTATCAAAAATCTTGTTTGCTAGTGATATAATAGATTAAGAGTTTTTTTGTGAATTTGAAAATATAGAAAGAGAGTGTGAGTTAGTATTGATATATAAATTTAAAATACCAGGGAAAAGAGGACCAGAGGCAAAAGCTGTGATTTCTTTTTTAACAGGTAAGACAAAGCTATTTATAAATGGTAAAGAAATTGAGAAGCAGGAGAAAAATGTTTATCAAATTCCTATTACTAAAACTAGAAAAGAAAGACTTAGATTGTCTCCTAATGTTTTTGAACTTGGCCTTGATATTATTTATAAAGATGAGCGCAAAAAGGTTTCAAAAGATGTAACAAAGCTTGAATATGTTACTTCATACTTTCCTTTTATATTAGGATTGATCTCTACAAGTTATTATAATGCTAATATCTATGCCAGTGTAATTATTGGTGTTTTGAGTATATTCTTTTCTTTATATAATATGAAGATATTGCAAAGTGATAAAAATGGGTTGGCAAAATTGATATATAACGCAGCTATTGTTGGAGTTTCTTGGTTGGTATTTATGCTTATCGCTAAGATATAGGGAAAACACATTTAATTAAATTGTGAAAATGTAACAAGAGTGTTTAATAGTAATGATAAGTCAAATTTTAAGATTAGAAGAAGAGGGCTTGTCACTAGCTCTTGATTTTTATATAGCAATAAAAAAACAGGCAGAAAGGCCATCTGAATTTCAGATGGCCTTATTCAATTTTAAAACTTTTATTAAAATTGAAATTTCATTATAAATTTCTGTAACAATGCTT
>JBKHBO010000011.1:0-35651 GCA_046542315.1 Clostridia bacterium | reverse complement strand
AAAGATAAATCTTTATTATAAATTTTGTGAATATCTATATCAAAAATCTTCTCACTAACAAGAGTTAATGAGCTTAGTGAACTTTCCTCAAAAGCCTCTCTTTGAGCACTTTCATGAATAGTCTTATCTAAAGAATTTATATGGCCTCCTAACTGTAACCACTTATTAATTTTTCTATGATGAGTAAGTAAGCCATATCTGTTAGATAAATCAATTATGAAACAAGAAGCAGTTATATGACCAATCTTATTATCATAATCAAAACAATTGCTATTAAGAATCAGTTTTTTAAATTCCTTAACTTGTACTTCTTCTAAAGGATACCTTTTTGAATACTCATTTAATAAACCTATAATATGCTCATTTTTCATTTTTATCACCAAAACTATTATATAGCTTTTTTTGATACACAAAACATATTTCTAAAATATTCTAATCAAATTTTAACTAAATTAACGGCTCTTTATTATATAATAGCAATAGTTTCAGTAAGAAGACTTTTAATTGGGGGAAAAATAGATGGTAAAAGTAGAAAATCTTAAAAAAATTTATAAACTCAGCAAAAAACAAAAAGCTAAGAAAGATGTGAGTACAGATACATTGACTGCTGTAAATAATATTAGTTTTAAAGCAAGAAATGGTCAAATTTTTGGACTTTTAGGCCCAAACGGGGCTGGAAAGACTACCAGTTTAAGGTGTATATCAACACTTATTAAACCATCCGAAGGAAAAATAGAAGTTTACGGATTTGATATATTAGAGGATTCATTTAAGGTTAGAGAAAATATTGCTTTATTAACAAATGATTTAAAATTAGATGAGAACTTTACTCCTAAATACACTATGGAGTATATAGGAAGTCTATATGGATTATCAAAAGAAGTTATTGATAAGAGAAGAGTTGAATTATTTGATTATTTCAATGTCACTTCTTATCAAAACATGAAAATTTCTGAGCTTTCTCAAGGTATGAAACAAAAGCTATCAATTGCAGTTAGTTTAGTTCATGATCCAAAAGTTATAATCTTTGATGAACCAACTAATGGTTTAGATGTTATAACAGCTAAAGCTGTTACTGATTATTTACTAAAGCTTAAGCAATTAGGAAAGACTATTATCATATCTACTCATATTATGAATGTAGCAGCAAAATTATGTGATAGAATAGCCATCTTGCTAAATGGAGAAATATGTATAAACGACAATCTTGAAAATATTTTATTAAAAACAAAGACAAACAATTTAGAAGAAGCATTTTTTAAGCTTTATGAACAAGAGGTAGGTGAAATTATATAATGAATAATAATTTATTAACAATTATCAAAAAGGAACTTAAGAGAGTTTTTGATGATAAAAGATTAGTTTTTACAACAATGATTCTACCAGCAATTTCTATTGCAATTATTTATTCAATAATGGGTACGATGATTACTGGCATGATAGATAATATAGAGTCACATCAAGCTATCGGTTATGTACATAATGCACCAGAAAGCTTTTTAGAATACTCTAATAGCCCTGAATGGTCTGAAAGTATAAGTTTTGAGCAAGCTGATAGTAATATAGAAGAAATTAAAGAAGATGTCAGAGAAGGACATGTTGATATTTTGGTAGTATTTGAAGAAGATTTTGAGAAAAAGGTAAACAACTATCAATCTCTTGATTCCTTGCCAGCAATTGATACTTACTATAACAACAGTGAGGACAATTCAAGTACAGCTAGATTTAGAATTTTTTCTTCACTTATAGCTCAATATGAACGAAAGCTTATAGGTGAAAGACTGGGCAATTCACAATATGCTAAAGCATTTGTATTAGATTCTACACAAGCACAACATAATATAGTTAATGAACAAAGAGCTACAGGTCAAGGGTTGAGTAATTTAATTCCTGTATTAATAACTGTATTTCTTTTCTCAGGTGGAATGGGAATTGGTATGGATACAATAGCAGGTGAAAAAGAAAGAGGAACTATGGCAACTCTTCTTATAACACCAGTAAAAAGAGAGACTATTGCTTTAGGAAAAATTATAGGCTTAGGTATTGTTTCAATAATAAGTGCATTATCTTCATTTACTGGAATATTAATATCATTGCCTTTCTCTAAAGCATTGTTTAGTTCTTCTGGAGATATGGATATATCTGCTTTAGGATTTGGTTTTTCTGAGTATCTACAATTATTTATTATTATGTTGACTATGGTAGGGGTTTTTGTAGGACTTATTTCTTTAGCATCAATCTTTGCTAAAAATGTTAAAGAAGCAGGTACTTATGTAACGCCAATCTTTATGTTTATTATGATTCTAGGATTTATGAATATGTTTAATACAAGCCAAGTTCAATTGTGGCACCATTTAATACCTATATATGGCAGTGTAGCTTCATTAAGAACTCTATTTACTTTTGAAGCTACAATAACTGGGATAGGGCTGACCTGTCTGGTAAATATTTCTCTAACATTTATTTTGGTTTTTGCAATAAGAAAAATGTTTAATAGTGAGAAAATTATGTTTAATGCATAGATATAAATTGACTATTTGTTTTATTAAAAGTAGATAGTCAATTTATATTTTACGGTTATTATAGTAGAATTAACTAGGAGGATGATTGATGTGATTTTGAAGGATAAAAACATTGTTTTAACTGGAGGATCATCAGGAATTGGATATGAAACACTAAAGATCTTACTCAATAAAGGAGCTAATGTTCTAGCTGTTTCAAGGACAATGGAATCAGTTGATATCAATCATAAAAACTTAATAAAGAGAAATATTGACGTATCTAAAAGAGAAGATGTTAAAAAACTTTTCATAATTGCACAAGATTTATTTGACAGTATTAACATTTTTATAGCTAATGCTGGATTTGGTTATTATGAAGAATTTATTAATAAAGAATATTCTCATATTGAAAAAATATTTAGAACTAATGCTTTAAGCATCTTTTATATGGCTGAGAGAATGAAAGAAATTAATAAAGAAAAATCATATAATTTTGTAATAACTGCTAGCGCAGTAAGTTTTATATCTTTACCAGGCTATGCTCTTTATAGCGGAACAAAAGCTGCTGTCCGAGGGTTTGCAGATGCTTATAGATTTGAATTAAACGACAACCAACACTTACAATTAATCTATCCAGTTGCTACAAAAACTAACTTTTTCAAAGTAGCTGGAGCTGATAAAATGCCATGGCCAAGACAAACTCCAAAGAGGGTTGCAAAAGTTTTGGTTAAAGGAATAGAGACTAATAAGAAAAATATATATCCTTCAAAGTTATTTCTATTAGGAAAAATTTTTGTTCCTTTCGCTTTTGAAATTTACCAAAAACTTGAAAACAAAAAATTTCAAAACTCATTTAATAGACAGGATGATAGTAATGAATAATATTATAAGTGCACCTTGGGAACTAAGTGGTAGAGGGTTTATTACCTTATATAAGTTTGATAAGAACTTTTTATCTAAAACTAATATAATTCCAAAGTTTCTTAAAGAAAGACGACTAAAAGGTTTTGGTGCTATTATGTTTGTAGAATACGAGGAATCTCCAGTAGGACCGTATTATGAGCTTTTATTTATACCTGGCAAATTTGTTATAGGTAATAAAAAGTTAGCTACTATATCAAAAATTTATGTTTCAACTCAAGAAAGTGTAGATGGAGGAATTAATAATTGGGGTATTCCTAAAGAAATTGCTGATTTTGAAGTTCATGATATCGATAAAAGCAGGACAAGTATAACTGTGGAAAAAGATGATCAATTGATAGCTTCTTTTGTTTTTAAAGAAACTTTTATGCCTATACCAGTAAGTACAAATATTTTGAAATATCCTTTGATCCAAAAAAGAAAAGATAAGTTTTATCTTACCGATTTTAAAGGGAGTGGAAAAGGAAAAATGGCAATAATTGAAGAACAAAAATTTAATGATAAAAACTTCCCAAACATCGAAAATTTTACTCCAATTATTTCTGTGAAAGTTAATCCTTTTAATATTACATTTCCAAAAGCTGATATTAGAAAGGGTATTGAAATTGGCAAGAAATAAGAAAAGAAGAAACATTTATTTAGTGCTATCAATTACTTGGTTTTTATTAATATTATTCTTATCATCACAAACAGCAGATATTTCATCAGAATTAAGTGGAGGATTAACTGAAAAATTTTTAATTTTATTAGAAAGAATTAAACTTGTTGAAAAAAATGCTCATTTAGATCATAATTTAGTTGAAAATTTCCACTCTATCATTAGAAAACTAGCACACATGTTTGAATACTTTGTCTTGGCAATTTTTACATATAATTATTTATATTATGACAGTAGAAAAAATAATCAAATAATTATCTTCTCTATTTTAACTGTTATACTAGCAGCAAGTGTGGATGAGTTATTTCAAACTACTATAGATGGTAGAGCTGGTCAAATAAGTGATGTATTGATTGATACCTCAGGAGGAATATTAGCTATATTCATGAGTTATTATTACAAAAAATTAAAAGCTAGGAAGTTTATTAATTCTTAAGCTTATCTAGTGTATTTAAATGATAAATAGTTATTTAATATAAAAAAAATACTTATAGGAGTGTGAGTAAATGAATACAAGAAGAATGGTTAGCATTTATGAGTTATTACAATGCCTAACTGATGCAGCAGATTTAATAAGCCCGGATTTAACTAATCATCACCAACAAGTATCATATCTTGCTTATCTTATAGCAGATCAAATGGGTCTTTCTAATACATCTAAGAGAAATCTCGTTATAGCAGGACTATTACATGATGTTGGTGCTTTGGGTCTTAAAGAGAGACACTCTTTTATTGAAAAGGAACCACCAAACATTCAAGACCATGCACATAGAGGGTGGATGCTTTTAAGCGGGTTGAATCATTTAAAAGATGCAGCTCATATAATCAAGTATCATCACGTTCCATGGGATAATGGTAAAGGAAAGGTTTTTAATAATGAAGAAGTTTCTATGCTTAGTCATATTATTCATTTAGCAGACAGAATTGCTGTAAAAATAAAGAATGATAATGAAGTTTTAGAACAAGTACCTGATATTCGGAAGCAAATTCTTTCTAAAAAAGGAAAAAATTTTGTTCCTGAAATGGTAGATGCATTTATAGAGATATCACATAAAGAATATATATGGTTAGATTTATCTTATAAACCATTATTAAATATTTTATCAAAAGTTGTAATTTTTGATATTTGGGAGCTAAATTGGGATGATATAATAGACTTAACAAAGATATTCTCAAAAATTATCGACTTTAGAAGCCACTTTACTGCTACACACACAGCAGGAGTAGCTGCTGTAGCTGTAGAATTGGCGAGACGTTCTGGGTTTAGTGAATTAGAATTAAAGATGATGAAAGTTGCAGGTCATCTACATGATCTTGGTAAGCTCGCAGTACCTACAGAGATACTAGACAAAACAAAGCCTTTAAAAGTTGAAGAATATAATATAATAAAGAGTCATGCATTTTATACTTTTAGGTTGCTTCAGAATATAGAAGCATTTGATACTGTCAGTAGATGGGCAGCTTTTCATCATGAAAAGCTAAACGGCACAGGATATCCTTTTCACTTAGATAGACACCAACTCTCTTTAGGTTCTCGAATTATCGCAGTGGCTGATATATTTACTGCAATAGCTGAAGATAGACCTTACAGATCGGGTATGAGTGAGAGGGCTATTAGAGATGTATTATCTGATTTGGTTAAAAACGAGACAATTTGTCCATATGTAACTAATATTTTGTTTGACAATATAGATGAGATAAATCATGTTAGAAATTCTGAGCAAAGAAAAGCAGCAGAAGAGTATAGATCATTTTTTGAATATAGTTAAAAATATGTTTTTCTTGAGGAGATGTTTATTATGCAATTAAATGTAGAGCAAAAAAGACTAGTTGAAGCCAAACCTAATGGTCATGCCTTAATAAAAGGAGTTGCAGGCTCAGGGAAAACTACAATAGCAATTCATAGAATACCTTTTTTATTGAATCACTATTGCTATGAGAATGATGATAAAGTGCTAATGGTAACATACAATAAAACACTAGTTGAATATATGCATTTTCTATATGAAAATGTTGAAAAAGAGTCACTAAATTACTATACAATTTTTAACCAAAAAGAAGAAGGTTTAGAAATAACAACTATAGATAGCCTAATATTTAAGTATTTTAAACAACGTTGTAGCAGAAAAGACATCAAACTAGAAATTTTAACAGATAAAAATGTAATATTTAGATATCTACATGAATCAATTAGAGAAATACAAAGCAAATTTTTAGATGTAGATTTAGTTAAAAGTGAGAATGCAAGGTTTTTATTAGAAGAAATAGATTGGATGAAAGCTTGTAATTATTTAAAACTAGAGCAATATCAGAATGCTGATAGATTAGGTAGAATGAGTTATCAAAGTGGTGATAATCCTTTGAAACTTAGAAAAAACTCTGATGTCAGGGAAGCTATTTTTGAGTTGATGAAAACTTATACTAAAAAGATAAGGGAAAAAGGTTTTGTTGACTTTAAGGATATAGCATTAATAGCTTTAGAAGAGGTTAATGAAAATATAAAAGAGAAATATACTCATATTATAGTTGATGAAGCTCAAGACTTAACTAAAGTCCAATTTGATATAGTTAGGAAAATATACAAAGAGAAGAGGTATAGCAGTATATACTTTATTGCTGATACAGCACAAAGCATTTATTCACACGCATGGATAGTAAATGGAAGGAGCTTCTCTAGCATAGGTTTTGATATGACAGGGAGAAGTAGTTCATTGACAAAAAATTATAGAACTACTACTCAAATAGCTCAAGCTGCATACAGTTTGATTGAAGGGGATTCTTATATCATTGAAAATGAAAATTTTGTAAAACCATCTCTAATTGATCGGCAAAGCAGCTACCCAGTTTTTGTTCGATACAAAAAAAGAAATGATGAAGTAAAGTCACTTATTAAGAAGATAAAAAGTTTATCAAATGAATATAAATACAATGAAATAGCAGTAATTACTAAATTTAATAGCCACCTCAATTATGTTGAAGGAGAGTTGAATAGAAGTAGTATAGAGACAAGTAGAATAAGTAGTAATAATGCAGATTTCATGAGTGATTCAGTAAAATTATTAACAATACATTCTGTTAAGGGGTTAGAGTTTAAAGTTGTTTTCATAATTGGAATTAATCAAGGAGTAATTCCGTATTTAAAAAATATGGATGAAGAAGAAAAAATAATTCAAGAGTCAAATGAAAGAAGATTGTTTTATGTAGGTTTGACTAGAGCAAGAGAGCTATTATATTTAAGCTCATTTGGAGTAGTCTCTCCATTTATCAATGATATTAATTCTAATTATTTGCAGTTAACAAAAAATGCTCTTTTTAAAAAATACCATAAAATACGCACTGAAAACTATTTATTTTTAGATAAGATAAACCCTTACAATTCAAAAGAGAGTGTTAGGCAGTGGTTAATTAATCAGCTAATTAATGAATACAATTATACAAAAGAACAGTTTGATATTGATTACAAATTACAAGATGTCGTCATTGATTTAGTTATAAAGAATAAAAACAGGATTGAAACACTTTGCTTAATAAATCCATATTTTAAAGGTATAGAAGATTTATACAGTAAATTAAAAACTTTATCTAATGACGGAAATATATTTAAGCAGGCTATTATAACTGATGGCAATCAGATTAAGATGTATAATAATAGAATAGATAAAATTGAGGATATAATCAGATCTTCAACAGAAGAAGCTCATGAATCAATGGAAAGATATAAATTCATGAGTTTCACTGATAGATTGAATGCTGTCATCGTAAGAGATTATTATATTCCTAGTGAAATAACAGTATTGGCTGAGAACACTGAAACTACTTTTACACAAAGTGAAACAATAAGTTTATCGATATATGGCCAAATTGCTGCAGGTGAACCTATTGATATTAATCAAGAAATAGATACCTTCTATCTGCCTAAAGATTTTAACATTAGTTCTGAAACCTTTATGCTACAAGTGAAAGGTGATAGTATGATAGGAGCAGATATATGTGATGGAGATATCGTTGTAGTAAACAAACAAAGTAGTGCAAAAAACTGGGACATAGTAGTAGCAGTAATCAATGACACAGTTACCCTAAAAAGGTTATCAAAAATGGGAGATTTAGTAGCACTTATATCCGAAAATCCTGATTATGAAGCTATTTCTTTAGAAGAGAAGCAGTTAATAATTATGGGAGTAGTTACTGGAGTTATAAAGAGGGTATAACTTATTTATTTAAAGTATTATGTTAATATATAGAAACTATGATATTATATAACTAGTAATCAGCAAGAGGGGGATTTTATGATTAATAAATATCAGTCTGATAAAAATCGAGAACAAAAAGTTAGTAGTAATATTGAAAGCTTTATTGGGCCTAATACCTATGTTGAAGGTGATATAAAGTTTAAAGGAGATACTTTAAAAATAGATGGGAAAGTTAGTGGAAAAATAGAATCGGATGATTCGTCTGTAATTATTGGAGATCAAGGAGATGTAAATGCCTCTATAATAGCTAATAAGTTAGTTATAGCTGGAAAAGTTCATGGTAATATAACTGTAAAAAATATCATAGACTTAAAATCTAGTGGATCAATTGATGGCTTAATCAAGTCTAAAAGAATTAAAGTAGCTGAAGGTGCTATATTAGATGGTGAGATTGAAATAGGAAGCAATTAAATATATTTTTTAAGTCACTCGAAAGGGTGATTTTTTATTTTAAATTTATTTTGCTTCTATATACAGACAAATATTTTTAAAAAGTAGTTAAAACATCACATTGATTTATAATATTAAAATAATAGTGTGATATACTAAAATAAAATAGAACTAATAAATATTTGGAGGTTTTTATGTGTATTTTAGATAAATATAGGCACTTATTAGGTAGTGAAAATGACATTTTAATCTCCCTAAATAATGATTATTTAGTAAAAGATGTTATTGAAGCTCAAAGCAAACAGTTCAGACTATTGAAGGATTCATATATTGGAGAACCTTTAGATAAGCTATTGAATGGAATAAACATTGAAATAATAATTGATGAAATAGAGTTGGGTAAAGAAAAAGAATATAGAAAGAATATTTTTTTATCTCCAACGAATAAAACTAATCACGACTTTCTAAAAATTGAAATAATCTATGATAAGGATATTATCCTAGTAGTATCAAGCAATAAAGATCTTTTACATCAAAATTGTTCTTGTTTTTATAAAGAAATTTTTGATGCTTCAACTAATGGCTTGTTAATTTTAAATTTAAATGCTGAAATAGTTAAAGCTAACCAAGCATTTGCTTCCATAATAGGGTCAACTAAAGATAACTTAATAGGTAGAAAGTTAATTAAGTTTGTTCATCCTGATGACCACAACAAGTTATATCAAATCAGCGATTTATTTTTAGCTGGGAATAAAATAATTCAATATGAAGTTAAAATAAGGACTATTAATTTAGGATACAGAGTTTTTGAATTAAACGGCTTTTTAAGAGGCGACTTTATGTATTTTTTAGTTAGAGATATTTCTGATAAAAAGGCGTTAAATGAAATGCTCTTAAGTAGTAAATTGAATTATCAAAATATGTTTAACTCTATGGAGGATTTTATAGTAATTGCATACTTAGATGGGCAGATCATTTATAGTAATTCAGCTTATTATAAAAAACTCGGATATACAGCGGCGGATTTGAGAGCAAAAAGTTTATATGACTTGCATCCGAAAAGTTATCAATCAGAGGTTAAGTCTATTATTGATGAAATAAAAGAAGGTAAGCGAGATGAAAGTTTAGTGCCATTAGTGTCAAAATGTGGTAGAGAGTGGCCTGTTGAGACAAAAGTGTGGTTTGGGCAGTGGAATGGAGAAGATGTTCTATATGCTTTATCTAAGGATTTGAGTAAAGAGCAAGAATTACTAGTTAGATTTAATAAGGTTTTTCAAACAAATCCTAGCTACATGACAATACATGACTATAAATCAGAAGAAATAATTGAAGTCAATCAAGCTTTTCTTGATAAGTTTTACCTTAAAAAAGAAGACATAATAGGTAAAAAGATAAGTGAGTTGGGTTTTAAAGGCTTGATTTCAATAAATTCACTAAAGGACTTTATTGAAGATTTCGATGAGCAAGTTCAAAGAAGGTATTACTATAATAATGAAAGGGTAGATGTTTTACATTCTGTTGAACATGTAGAGAGCATAACGGAAGAGTACATTTTGTCTGTAATGATAGATATAACAGAACTTAATAGTGTTAAAGAAGAACTGGAACAAATCAGCTTAATACAGGACATTTTAATGAAATTATCAACAGATTTTATTAATATTTCCTTAGAAGAAGTTAATTCAGCTATAAATTCATCGTTAGCGTTAATGGGGAAATTTATTCATGCTGATAGAGTCTATATATTCGATTATGATTTTGATAAAGGGTTGACCAATAATACTCATGAATGGTGTAGTAAATATGCTTCAGAGCAGATACATAATTTACAAGGCTTACCTATCAAGCCGTTTAAAACATGGGTTGAGACTCATAGAAATGGCGATATAGTTCATATCGAAGATGTATCCAAGTTAAACGATGGTGATCCAATCAAAGAAGTTTTACAAGCTCAAAACATAAAAAGTGTTTTAGCTGCACCCATGATCTTAAATGGAGAGTGCATTGGATTTACAGGTTTTGATACTACAATGGATTATAGAGCATATAGTGAGAGTGAAGTAAGATTGATGAATTTATTTGCTCAAATGATTGCAAATGTTCTTAACAGAAAACATCAAGAAGACCTACTATACTCTAAAATAAAAGAGAGAGAGATTTTGATAAATGAGATCCATCACAGGGTTAAAAATAATTTACAAATTATTTCAAGTTTTCTCTATTTACAAAGCCAATATAGTAACGATGAAAAAATTAAGCAAATATTAAACACAACAAATAATAGAATTAAAGCTATGGCAATTTTACATGAGAAAATATATCGAGGAGATAGTTTAAATAGGTTTAGCTTTAAATCATATTTAGAAGAGATAAACAGGCAGTTATTTAATCACTATCTGCAAAACGATAAGCTTAAACTAGATCTAAAGATTGAAGATATTGATATTAGTTTAAATAGGGCTATACCTATAGGGCTAATAGTCAATGAATTGGTTACAAATGCAGTACAACATGCCTTTGTAGATAAAGAAGATGGCAAGCTAACAGTGGAAGTCTATACAGAAGAAGATAGCATTATTATAGTAATTAAAGACGATGGCGTTGGTTATGATACAGATAAGAATAATCGAGAAGAAAGTTTAGGATTAGTTATTGTAGATAGTTTAATTGCTCAATTGGATGGAACATATGAGGTCAATGCAAATAACGGAACAACATATTATATAGAGTTGCCAAATCAGAAACTTTAGTATCTTTAAGAATTATTTTAACGATATATAAAAAGCGTACAAATACTATTATACGAGGATGAATATTATGAACAAGAAAAAAATATTGGTTGTTGAAGATGAGAATATCATAGCACTGGAAATTATGAAAAGACTTATTTCTTTAGATTATGAGGTTGAGGGAGTAGTTAATAAAGGAGTTCAGGCAATTGAATTTATTAAAAATAATGATGTTGACTTAATATTAATGGATATTCGCCTTCAAGGAGACATAGATGGAATTGAAGCAGCTAGTAGAATAAATGAAATAAAAAACGTACCCATCATATATTTAACAGCTTATAGTGATGATAAAACACTAGAAAGAGCTAAAAATACCAATGTTTATGGATATGTTGTTAAGCCAATTAGTGATAATGACCTTAAAGTTGCTGTTGAAATTGGAATTGAAAGGTTTAATAAGGATTATGGCGACGTTTTAAGGAAAAATCAGCCAAAAAAAGATTCAATACAAAAGCGAGTTCAAATATGGCAAGGATCAGAATTACTTCATTTTGACCCACATGACATTATTTATTTAAGAATAGAATCAGGTATAGTTTGCTTCTATGTAAATGATCAAGAATATTGCCAAAGAGGTACATTAAGAAGTTGGGAGAAAAAGTTAAGTGATTATCATTTCTTTAGAAGTCACAAGAGCTACATAGTTAATGTATTAAAAGTAAAATCGATAAAAAGTGATGGTGCTAATGCCTATCTAATTGAGATGGAAGGATCTGAGGAAGACATTCCACTAGCAAGAAACAAATACTCTACTTTAAAAGATTTACTTGAAATATAGATAATTAAAGAGTGATTGTGATGGAATAATAATCCATCATAGATTATAATTGTATAAAAGCAGGTGGAGTGATGAAATGGCAAACTTAAAATTGGATAAAAAATATCTAAAAAATTCATTAAATAAAGAAATATTAAACTTGACTGGTAAGCTAGAGCAAGCATTTAATGACTTGCATCTTGGTAGAGGTCATTGTCAAAAAGATAATGGGTGGGTAAATTACACAAAAAAAATTGAAGAAAAAACTATTAAAGAAATTATTCAATGTGCTGAGTATATTAAAACCAAAGAAGCTTTGATAGTGATAGGAATCGGAGGATCATATTTGGGAGCTAAAGCGGTAATTAATGCATTAACGCATAACTTTAGCAATCAAGTGAATAGACCCCAAATATATTTTGCAGGGCAAAATGTAGACCCCACCTATCTAGCTGAATTAATAGAGGTAGTCAAAAATAAAGATGTAGTAATAAACGTTATTTCAAAAAGTGGCACTACGTTAGAAACATTATTAGCTTTTAGAATCTTAAAAGAAGAGTTAGTAAAAAAGCATGGGAAAAAAATAGATGATAAAATTATTGTTACTACAGATGCTACGGGCGGTTCATTAAGGAAGTTTGCTGATGAGAATAATCTTAAAAGCTTTATTGTTCCAGATAATGTAGGTGGAAGGTATTCTGTGTTGACTCCTGTAGGACTATTACCAATAGCAGCTAGTGGTGTTGACATTACTAAATTGCTTTTAGGTGCAAATGCATTAGTAGATGAGTACAGTAAATTTAACGTTAACCATCCCTATATCGAATATGCTGCAATCAGATATCTTTTAAATCATAAAGGTAAAGATATTGAGATCTTAATTTATTACCAAGAAAAACTAAGATATTTAGCAGAATGGTATAAGCAACTATTTGCTGAAAGTGAAGGGAAAGAGGGTAAAGGTGTTTTTCCAACTTCACTCATGTTCTCAACTGACTTACATTCATTTGGTCAATTAATTCAAAATGGTAAACAAAACTTCTTTGAAACTTCATTAAAATTTAGAAATGTGAACAGAGATTTAACTCTTAGAAAAGAAGAAGAAGATTTGGGCGGATTAAACTACTTAGAGGGGTATAAACTAAGTGATGTTCTTAACTGTGTTCAAAAGGGCACTTTAGAAGCTCACAGAGTAGGAGGAGCACCGAACTTAATGATTGATTTAGATGAACTAAATGAATTTAATGTTGGACAATTAATTTATTTTTTTGAGAAATCTTGCGCTATTAGTGCTTTATTAAACAATGTTAACCCTTTTGATCAGCCAGGTGTTGAAAAATACAAAGAGAACGTTAAAAGAAATTTAAAGCTTTTGTGCGGAGCTAGTAAAAAATGAGGATTGGAATTGACATTGGAGGAAGACATATAAGTTGTGCATTAGTAGATGATTCTGGCAACATAAAGAATCAAGTGAATAAGTATATCAATAAAAAGTGGGAATTATCTGAAATTGCCAACAGTATAAAAGAGCAAATTTATGAAGCTATAGACAATTCCAACGAAATAACTAATATAGGAATCGGTGTGCCAGGAGCAGTCAATTCAAAGACTGGTTTTGTAAGTTATTCAAGCAATTTACCCTTCAGAGACATTAATTTAAAAGAATATTTTGAATATATATTAAAAAGAGAAGTAACTATAGAAAATGATGCAAACTGTGCTGCTTTAGGAGAGTTTTTGTTTGGTGATTATAAAGATAAAAATGACATAATACTAGTAACAATCGGAACTGGTATTGGTGGTGGAATAATCATAAACAAAAAGATTTATTCAAGTCAAAGTGGTTATGCTGGAGAAATTGGCCATCATGTAATTGTAGCTAATGGACGATTATGTAGTTGTGGCAATAGAGGTTGTTTAGAAAGCTATGCCTCAATGGCTTCTTTAGAAAAAAGAGCAAATGAACTAAAAGTGTTTTTCCCAAATAGTAAATTAAATAGTTGCATAGTAAATGGAAAAAATATATACGATTATGCAAAAAAGGGCGATGAATTATCTAAAGAGATAGTTAAAGAACAATTATTTTATTTAGGAATTGGTATAGCTAATATTATTAATATTTTACAACCAGAAGTTGTAATAATTAGTGGTGCAGTAAGTGCTCAAAAAGAATTCTTAATAAAAAATCTAAAACCAGAAATAAATAGTAATTTGTATGCTAATAATACATATATTTTAGACACATCAAAGCTAGAGAATAAAGCAGGTATTATAGGCGCTGCCTTTCTTTAAGTGCTACAATAGGGGGTTTATATAAAGTGGATGATAACTCTAAAAAAGACGCATTAAAAATAGCACTTAAATATTTGCTTTTTGGATCTCTATGGATTTTTCTCTCTGACTTTTTTGTAAATATGATCTTTGAGAGTACGCGAATGGCTCAAAGTATAAAGGGCACTCTTTTTGTCTTAGCATCCGCTGGGTTTATTTATTTGTTAACTTGGCAAAGAATAAAAGAAATTAACAAAAAGAGTGATGAACTAAGAAAAGTTAATAATAATCTCGAAAATGCTAATAAAAATTTAAGAGATCGAGAAGGACGACTTGAAGAGAGTCAAAAACGATATGCTTTAGCACTTAAAGGTGTAGAAGGAATTTGGGATTATGATTTTATGAAGAAGGAGCTTAAAGGGTCAAACTGGTTAAGAAGGACTCTTGGAAGAGATTCCGATGTTTTAATAGATGAAATTGGAGAACTTATTCATCCAGATGACAGAGATAAATTTTTCTATGACATAAATAGATACCTTGCTAAAGAAGTTGATGTTTTTAGGACTTTAATAAGAATAAAAAACAGCGAAGGAGAATACATCTGGCTACAAATATCAGGTACTGCTTTATGGGATGAAGATGATAAACCTATAAGAATGGTTGGTTTAGCAAGTGACTTTTCTGATTATGTCAAACTGAATCAAAGAGTTAAAAATTTAGCTTATATAAATCAGGAAACAAATCTTCCTAATCGAAATAGTGTAAGTGAAAAAATTAGCACTCTAGTCAGAAGTGATAAAGAATTTTCTTTAATATATATAGGTGTAGATAACTTTTTACAAATAGAAAATGCAATGGGATCTGATTACACTTACAAAATGTTAAAAACTGTTATGAATATTCTTAAAGACCAAAGTGACAAATACATATCACTAAGTTATTTTGGCAATTTTGAATTTTTAATAATAACTAAAATAGGCAATGAAAAAGATTTAATTAAGGATATATTTGATAGTTTAGATGATTTTTGGCTAAATAAAGATTTATTGTACTATATATCATTAAGTATAGGAATTGAACAATTTAAAGACTCAACGCAAAATAATAAAACAAAAGATCAGCTAATAAAAAATGCTAGATTGGCAATGATTGAAGCAAGGAAGAAAAAAGGTAATAGCTATGAGTGGTTTATTAAAGATATATATGAGGATAATCTAAGCAATATAAATTTAGAAGAGCAATTAAGGAAGGCCTTAATAGAAAATCAGCTTTTCTTAGAGTATCAACCTATTTTAAGCTTAGATGATGATAAACTATTTGCTATTGAATCTTTAGTTAGATGGAATCATCCAAAAAAAGGAGTGCTTTATCCAGATTCATTTATTTATTTTGCTGAAAAAACTCAGCTAATAAATGCAATAGGTCATTTTGTTATAGAGGAAAGCTTTAGAGAGCTAAAAAATCTTCATAATAAAGGCTTTTCTGATTTAATTGTGGCAATTAATATGTCTCCAGTAGAATTCAATCAACAAAATTTAGCTGAAATTTTGACCAATAAATTAAAAAAATATGATTTAGACAGCAAATACATTAGATTAGAAATTACAGAAAATGTGTTGATAGAAGATTTCGAAAGTGCTAAAAGGGTCCTTGAGGAGTTAACAAAATTAGGCATTCGAATATCATTAGATGATTATGGAGTAGGTTATTCATCTTTTAAATATTTGCAAGAGTTGCCTATAGATCTACTGAAAATCGACAAATCTTTTATAATGAGAATGAATTATAAAAATAATAAAAATTTTGTCAAAAGTGCTGTAAACTTAGGTAAGAGCTTAGATATAGACGTAGTCGCAGAAGGAGTAGAAGACTCTGAAAGCAACAGCTATTTAAAAAAGATAGGCTGTGATTATGGTCAAGGATACTTCTATCAAAGACCTGCATCGATTGAAGATATTGAAGAATTATTAAAAGAGAAAAATTAAAAAGCACGTAAACTATTAATGTTAGTCTTACGTGCTTTACTTTTTACTTAACTGTAATTTTCCAACTCATATCTGCTACTTTTGCAGTAGTTTGGTAAACTGAGCAATATTTTCCTGCTAATTTAGCAGCTTTATCAAGCCCTTTTTCATCAGATGGGTTATAAACTGTAATATCTAAGTTAACCCACTTTAAGTAAGCAGGTATTTCATTTCTTTTTTCGCCAGTTAAATGTATAGTCACTTTATCAATTGATATTCTTTTTTTCTCTATAATATCTATAAAAGTAGAATAAAAGCATGATCCGAGTGCACCAAGGTACATATCATAAGGTCGCAATTGACCTTCATTTCCACCTATAGCGACTGTAGCATTTTTTGCAACGATTTCTCCACTAAAACCATTCTCAAAGTTTAATATCACATCTTGTTTTGACATTAGTATCCTCCCTTTCTTGTCTTTATAAATATTATATTAAATTTAACTAAATATCAATAGAAAAAAGAGTGTGTTAAGCAAGTGGTAAAAGTTGTCTTCTAATTAGCAAATGAAACACTCCAAAAAATTTTTATAATCATTACTTTTATTATATAATAAAGTCAATCAGTAAGGTTAAGAGGTATTTTTATGTTTAGATTTTTAAGATCATTTCTCATTTTGTATCAGATAGCCCTAATGAACGTAAAGATTTTGGTTGTTTGGAGCTTTCTCAGATTTTTTCAAGCAAGTAGTTCTAATATTAAATTAAGAGATGTAGGTAAATTATTTGATATTAGTTTATATAAAGAATTTATGACATTTTATAAAATAGATAAGATTAGTTTTTATAAAAGAATATTAGCAAGATTGAGCTTTGAAAATTATGATGGAAGAGAAAGAGTTATAGATCTTGTTATAATTAGTGAAAAAGGTATATATTCTATCTTAACAAGTGATAGAAAAGGAGTAATAAAAGGAAATTGTGAAAGTTTGCAGTGGGTTGAAAACCATGATGGAAGTCATAATAAGTTTTATAATCCAGTGTGGTTCAATCAAACAAATATAGAATTATTGGCTGATAATTTAGGTTTAGATAAGAAATATTTTATCTCTGTAATAATATTTAAAAATAAATGTCAACTAAAAGAAATAGTAAATATGCCTGAAAATGTAGTAGTAGTAAAAAAAGATAATGTTAAAGAAGCATTAGAAGCTGATTTTGAAAAAAGAGATCCTATGATTGACAAAGAGGAGATTGATTTAATCTTTGACAAAGTCAAGAAACATGTAAAGTTACAAAGTAAGCTAGAAGAAGAACATTACAAAAATATTGAGAAAAAGTACTAGTGGTGCTGGAGGGCAAATGGAGAATTTATTACAATTAATAACTAAAGAAGTTAGGGTTTTAATAGTTGCTGCAACCCCTATTATAGAATTGAGAGGGGCTATCCCTGTTGGTTTATCTTATGGCATGAGTATTTGGCATGCATTTATACTCAGTTACTTAGGTAGCTTATTACCAGTTCCATTTATAGTATTTACTCTTAGGCCAATAATAGAATGGCTAAAAAAGGGAATACTAAAACCAGTAGTAGAAAAAATCTCTGACAGAGCTCTATTGAAAGGAAAAAAAGTTCAGAAATATGGATTTCTTGGTCTTATAATATTAGTTGCAATACCCCTCCCTGGAACAGGGGTCTGGACAGGGACCATGGCTGCTACATTGATTGATATGAGATTTAAATGGATTTTACCTGCAGTAATGATAGGAAATCTTATAGCTGGAATAATTGTGACCTTTATTACCCATAATTTTGTTATGATGTAAAGTTAGAACAACGCGACTTATGAAAACAAAAGAGTTTACAAATGTAAAAATGAGGAGTGAGCTTATGATATAGTGAAAATAAATATATGCTTGAAACAAATGCCAACCCTTCTTATGAAACACCTCTTCAAGAACCCACACTAGAGATACATCTCATGAAATTAGAATCAATATTTTTAGAACAATAAAAATTATATAAAGAAAAAATTGTTGTAAATGCAACAAAAAACAGCTTTAAATTCGATGTGTACATAGAGTGTTATTAATGTTAAAATTTATATTTATTTTGCAATTATTTTATATTCAACTATAGATATTATGATATAATTAAGACTGTAAAAGTTTAATGACTTAACGCGTGAAATTTTGAAAAACTCGAAAGGAGTTGGTTTTATTGAAGAAGAAAATTTTAAGTATGGTTTCAATTTTTATTCTAACAATGTCACTTTTTACTGGTATTCAAGCATTGGCTGTTAGGTCTAATATTGAACACTTTTCTCAGGAAGTGTTCAGTATGGATAATGACAGCATGTTTATGGATATGGTTGAAACTTTTCACGATTTATCTGTAGGGGCAGTTGATGATTTTAGATTAGAATACGAAGCAATAATTGATGCGCTAGATCTTATGCATAGTGCGGAAATTACGGATGACCCTGATTATGTTTATGATTTGGTTGTAGAATTTGTTAAGGATGATACAGTAACAGACCAGACAATTTCAAACATGAGAACATATCTGGAAGAAGATAAAAGAGATTCATTTGAACAAGCTTTCACAGCAAGAGGGATACACCTTAATGATTCTGACATTGATCATGACCTAATAACCAGAGGTATTGAGAGACTAGACGTTATATATGGTTACTTAAAAGCTAACCGATCACTTAGAATAAATATTATTACAAAATCCACTGGTGGATCATACTCAGATAGAGGAAGACTTGATGATTTGATGGATGCATATTTTGCCATTGGTGGTAATGATAGTCAAGTGGCTCGTGATGCAGCTACTGCTGCGTTTGATAGTTTGATAGAGTATTACAATAGTCTTGATAGTTCTACTGACAAAAGTACTATTGATGGATACTTATATGATTTAGGACTAGTTTATAGAGCTACAAGCACTAGTAGCGGAGGATCTACACCTCCTCCAGTAGAAGAAGATGACTTTGATAATGCTATTGAAGATCAAGACACAGAAACAGCTGGGGATATTTTAGAAGGTGATGCTACAGAAGCAGATACAGAGGAAGAAGTTGAAGAGATACTGGATAATACTTCTGTTTTAATTGAAACTACAACTGATACACTTAGTGAAGATATTACAGAAGCTGAGGAACAACTAGACAAAATTGCTGAAACTATTAATACAGTTTCAAACACTTTAGATGTAATAGAAGATTCTGATAAAGTAGAAGAGAAGATAAACACTTTACTTGATTCAATAACAACAATGACTAATAATGCAAAAGAAAGTGGTTTAGATACTACAGAGTTAGAAAAATCAGCAGAAAACTTGGCTAAAAAAGCTGTAGAAAAAGCTGGAACCACAACAGCAACTTCTACAAAAGAAGGAACAAAAGCTACCTCAGATCTTTCTGATTTAGATTTGAGTGAGCAAATTGAAAAGGCTAATACTACTGCTGAAAATATGACTACAAAATTAAGTGAAAATCAACTTAACATTACAAAGCAAAAGGTTGAAACTAAAGTAACAATAAATGTCGATACCGATGAAGATGTTGATGAAGTTGATGTTACTGTTCCAAATTTAGATGATGCATTTGAGAAAGTTGATAAAGTAAAAGTGTCTTCAAGAGTAGCCTCTTTTGAGTTAGAAAAGGATACAATTGAAACAAGTTCTGATGAAAATTATGAAGAGAGAATAAACTTAAATGCAAAGAAACCAACAGCTGAAGAATTAGAGGCTATAAGGTCAAACTTAGCTCCTGGACAAAATATTCCAGAAGGAGCTGAAGTAATAAACCTTACTGCTTCAGTTAAGAGAGTTAATAGAGAAACTGGTGAAGTGGAGTCAACTAGATCAGTAACAAACTTTAACCAAAGAATTAAAGTCTCTGTACCATACACACTTAAAGAGGGAGAAGATCCTAAAGAAGTGAGTGTATTCTTAGTTCAAGAAGATGGAACAGTTAAAAAAGTAGGCGGTGTATATAACCCAACAACTAAGCAAATGGAATTCTATCGTAAGACCTTTAGTAACTATTATGTTGCAGCATCAAGGATAACTTTTGATGATACAACAGAATTAGAGACTATGTATAAAGATGCTATAGAAATTTTAGCAGGCAAAGGCTTAATTGCAGGAAAAACTCCTAATCTATATGATCCAGATGCGTTAGTCACAAGAGCAGAGTTTACTGTTTTAATTGCTAGGATGTTAGAGTTAGAAGCAGATCCAGCAGGTTTACCTTTTAGTGATGTGGATAACGATAATGCTTGGTTTAGAAATCACTTAGCTGGTGCATATAACGCTGGTATTATTAATGGTACTAGTGCAACAACATTCCATCCTCAAAATAATATAACTAGACAAGAAGCAGCTGCAATAGTTGTAAATGCTGCAAGATTTTTAGGTTATAAAGATGCTGATGGAAGTGTTATAGCAACAAGATATCAAGATCATGCACAAATTGCACCATGGGCAGTTAGATCAGTTGCTACAGTTCATAGAGACAGATTAGCTGCAGGAATGTACACTGGTAGTTTTATGCCAAAAGAAAATGTAACAAGAGACGAAACAGCTGTATTTATTTACAACATGTTATTTGAATATTAATTAAATACTAGGCATCCTTTATAGGGTGCCTAGTTAATAACTACCAAAGTATGGTGATAAAATGAACCAAAAAAATAATGCATTAATAGGCATATTTATAATGATACTTCTTACTATTAGTATAATTATGCCTATTATTTTTTTTAATTCTCATGAAGTTGAGGCTCTTGATATTAATAATCCAAACTTGTACTTTGAAATAAAAGGGGCTAAGAATGTTAGCGAATATGTTCCTAAAACCAAGGCACCAGAAATAAACAACTCTAATATTGACGAAATAGAAGAAGATGACTTAGAAATTATAGATAAAAATGAAAATGACAATGAGTTAATAGATAATTTAGATGAAGTAGATAATATAGAAGTATTACTAGAGCAATATAAAGATGATATAGAATCAGAAGATTTGGATCAAGGAATAGCCTTAATGGAAAAAGTAGACTTAGATTATTTACTATCATTTGATAGAGAAAACTTAACACCAGAGCAAAAAGAAGAAATTAAAAATTATTTACGATCTAAACTAACTGAGTCTGAATATAATAAGGTAGTAGAACTTATTGGAAAATATATAGGATTGATAGAATAATGTTTATAGATATACATTCACATATATTGCCTGGATTAGATGACGGTTCAAAAAATTTACAAATGACTGAAGCGATGCTTTCTCAAGCAAGTAAAGAAGGTATTAAAGAAATTATTGCAACACCGCATTTTATCTCAAAAGCTAATACATATACTAAAGAGGAGTTGAAAAACACATATACTCAAGTTGTTTCATTAATAGAAAAGAATGAATTAGATTTAAAGCTTCATTTAGGAAATGAACTTTTCTTTGACATTGATGCTATTAGAGTTTTAGAGTCTGGAGAGTGTTTACCTTTAGCTAGTAGTAGTTATGTTCTAATTGAATTTCCATTTAAGTGGAGAGTCGACATTGTGGAAAGTATACTGTATAACTTAGAATTATCAGGGTACAAAATTATCCTAGCCCATATCGAAAGATATGAAAATTTTGATAATCCAAAAATATTAGCTAGTTTTATTGAAAAAGGATGTTTAGCTCAAATAAACTCTTCTATACTTTTTGATAAAAATAAAAGTAGAGTTAATTATATGTTAAATTTAATTGAGAATAATTATATCCATTTTATCGCATCTGACTGTCATAGTGATAGGCATAGAAGCCCCAAACTTAAAGATGCTTATAAAAAGGTAAATAATCTAATAGGAGAAAGAGCCAATGATTTGTTTTATAACAATGCAAAGGCTATTATAGAAAATAAAAAAATTGAAATAAGTGAACCAAAAAGGTTTAACAAGATTGGTTTCTGGGGAGGTATAAGCAATTGGATCAACAAGAGATGATAGAACAAGAGATTGATTTAAGAGAACTTTTCTATATAATTCTACAAAAGTGGTGGGTTATAGCTCTTTTTGTTATTGTGAGTGTCACGATAACTGCTTTTGTAACTATGAATTTAATAACTCCTATGTATGAGTCCAAAGCTACTCTTTTCATTGGAAAAGAAGGATCAACTATTGGAGGATTAGATTTGTCTTTGGGAGATATTCAATTTGATAGAAATCTTGTTTCGGATTACAGAGAATTAATTAAAACAAGGCTTGTAACTACTGAGGTAATTAATTCATTAGACCTTAATGTTTCACCACAAGAATTGATTAACAACTTAGATATTTCAATAATTAGTGATTCAAGATTTATGCATATAAAATACCAAGATTCTAATCCTAGAATGGCCACAACAATAGCTAACAGACTTTCTGAAGAACTGATAGATAAGGCTGTTGACATTGTAGGAGTTCAAAACGTACAAATGGTAGATTATGCTATTGAAAGTAATAATCCAGTTTCTCCAAGGTTGTACCTTAATTTAGCAATTTCGCTTGTTTTAGGAGGTATGCTAGGGATTTTCAGTGTATTTCTACTACATATATTAGATAATACTATTAAGCGTGAAGAAGATATAGAAAAAATTGGGTTGTCCGTTTTAGGAGTGGTTCCGAAATTTGAAGGAGATGATAGAAATGAAGGATCAAAGATACAGTGGACTGATATCTTTAAGAGAACCTAAATCACCTGCAGCAGAAGCATACAGGATGATTAGAACTAACTTAGAATATACTGGTGTAGATGAAGAGAAAAAAGTCCTTCTTTTTACTAGTCCTAGAATGAAAGATGGAAAAACTACGACAATTAGTAACCTTGCAGTAATACTAGCTAATGCAGGAGAAAGAATATTATTAATTGATTGTGATTTAAGAAAACCAAGGATTCATAAAGTATTTGAGATTGCTAACGAAATAGGCTTAACTAATATTATAGCTAGACAACAAGGAATAGAAAATGCTAAGAAGAAGTTTAGTGAATTAGGGAATCTAGACTTAATCACCTCTGGAGTATTACCACCTATGCCAACTGAAATCCTTTCATCTGCGAAAATGGGAGAGGTTTTGACCAAACTTAGAGAGGAATATGATTATATCTTGCTTGATACTCCCCCAATTTTAAGTGTTGCTGACGCAGCAGCCTTATCAAGATATGTTGATGGTGTTATAATAGTATCAGCTTTAGACAAAACAACTAATGATGAGATAAAAGCATCAAAGAGAGCACTAGATAGAGTTGATGCTAATATACTTGGTGTTATATTAACATTTGCAGAAAACAATAAAAGAGGATATTATTATAATTACTACTATGATTACGAATAATAGTAAATTATTAACAAAGAGGGATTGCAGTGAAGATAAAGTCTGATCAGATAAAATATATAGTCTTAGATGTCTTGTTAATTACTATGTCTGTAGCACTAGCATTTTTAATAAGATTTGAGACTTATGATAGTGCACAATTTATAGGTTATATACCGATAATTAAAAGTCATATAATCCAAATAGTTTTAATGAAACTTTTTGTGTATTATATAATGAATATTTATCACAGTATATGGAAATACGCTAGTATACCTGAAGTTGTTCAGATCATAGTAGCTGCAACAATTGGCAATTTTGCAATGATTACTTATTTTACAGTTTTACAAATAACTCTTCCTCGTAGTATTTATCTGTTAATTCTGATTCTTGATATAGCGTTAATTGGTGCTAGTAGATTTGCTTCTAGAACAGGAGCAATTTTTAAAGCTTTTTTACAAACACAAGGCAATTTTAAACGTATTATGATTATAGGTGCTGGACAAGCTGGTTCTTTAATTATTAAAGAGTTTAGCCAACACCTAGAGCTAAAAAGCAAACCGGTTGCTTTAATTGATGATGACTTGCAAAAACAAGGTAAAAATATTGGTGGAGTAAAAGTAGTAGGAACAAGAGAAGATATTTTTAAAGTGGCAAAACAATATGATATTGACGAAATTATTATAGCTATTCCTACAATAACTAAAAAAGAACTCCAAAATATATACATGGAATGTCAAAAAACAGACTGTAAAGTTAAAAAGGTGCCAGGTATTTATGAACTAATTGATGGTAAAGTTGATATAAGAGAGATTAAAGAAGTAGACATTGAAGATTTGCTTGGCAGAGACGAGATCCACCTTAATATTAATGCTATAAACTCTTATATATATAATAGAACCGTTCTAGTAACGGGCGGCGGTGGCTCTATTGGTTCAGAACTTTGCAGACAAATAATTGAATTTAATCCTAAAGAATTAATCATATTAGATATATCTGAGAATAATATCTATCATATTTTAAATGAATTAAGAAGAAAATATCCAATGAGTACAATAACGCCGATTATCGCTTCAGTAAGAGATGAGGTAAGAATATACGATGTTTTTGATAAGTATCATCCCGATGTAGTTTTCCACGCTGCAGCACACAAACATGTGCCACTTATGGAGTTAAACCCTCATGAAGCAATTAAAAATAACGTTTTTGGTACTTTTAATGTTGTAAAAGCAGCTAATAAATATAATTCGAAAAGATTCATTCTAATTTCAACAGATAAAGCTGTGAATCCTACTAATATTATGGGTGCAACAAAACGTATTGCTGAAATGATTATTCAAACTTATGACAAAAAGAGTAAAACAGAATACGCTGCAGTTAGATTTGGGAATGTTTTAGGAAGCAATGGATCTGTAGTACCTCTATTTAAAAAACAAATAGAACTAGGTGGACCAATTACAGTAACTCACCCTGATATCACACGTTTTTTTATGACTATTCCAGAATCAGTTCAGCTAGTTATTCAAGCAGGATCAATGGCTAAGGGTGGAGAAATATTTGTATTAGATATGGGAAGCCCTGTAAAGATTTTAGATTTAGCTGAAAACCTTATTAAACTTAGCGGATTTGAGCCATATGAGGATATTGATATACAATTTATTGGGCTAAGGCCTGGTGAGAAGCTCTATGAAGAGTTACTTATGGATGAAGAAGGTTTGCAAAAAACTGATAATAGTACTATTTTCGTTGGCCACCCGCTTGATCTAAATTTTGATGAGTTATGTAGTCAGTTGAAAGATTTAAGAGCATATATAGATAATGATACGAGGGAAATGATTAAAAAAGTAAAAAATATTGTTCCAACATACAAAAACGGAGACTGATTCTTAATTGAGTCAGTTTTTTTATTTATTATATGCAGGGGTACAAAGTATTTTAGCGAATACATATATGAAAGACTAATTCTATTTAAGGGTAAAGGGCAATAATTGAGGTGCTAAGCTGTTGATTAAAAATATAAATGGAGGTAATTAAATGATTAAACTTGATGAAATTCTAAATGTTAAGTATTTGAGCGGATATGAGTGGTCACCTGATAGTAAAAAAATATGCTATAAATTTAACGATGGTGGTATTACTGACGCATATATCGTTGATTTAGAAACTAAACTAAGTGAAAAGATAACTGAAGCAAATAGTTCTGTCAGTGGTATTAAATGGAGTAAATATGGTTTAGTTTTAGTTGTTGATGGGAATGTCTGTGTATATAAAAATAAAGAGTTAAATAAAATTACTACTTTAGGAAATGTCAGATCTAAAATTGCTTTAACAAAAGATCAAAAAAGATTAGCTTTTACAGATGGAGAAAGTGTAACCTTCTTAAATTTAGAGAATTATGATAGAATAAGTTTTAAAGGTTTAGGAGAGGTATTTGCAGCAAGGTTTAGCCAGTCTGTAAGCATGGACTCTTTTGAGTTTTCACCGGACTCAACCCTTTTTCTTTATACTTTTTTAAATGAAGCTCAGAAGCCATTTTTAGCGATTACAGACAACAATGGTAATCATATCTGGCGATCTGAAGGCCATGATAAAATGATTGGTGAAGGAAAATGGATAGATAATAGAAGATTTGTTTATAGGTTGTCTGGTAAGTTTAGATCAAGTGCTGAATATTATATAGCTACAATCCCAAAAAGAGAAGAATGGATAGATTATAGCTCAATTAATGCAGTAAGTAAGTTTATAATTAATAGTGAATTGATAGTTTCAGGCAGAGAGGAAAATCAAAGAGGAGCTTTTTATACAAGTGTAACACCAAATATGAAGCGTAAAGAATTGCTATTTGGCCTTGAGTTAGATGGTTTTTATCATCATTACAAATACGATTTAGAAAGTAAAGACTTAACTCAACTCACTGAAGGAAATTGTGAAGACCTTGGACAGATGGGAGATTCGATAAGTGTTTCACCAGATGGTTCTAAGTTTGTTTACGCATCTAATAAAACTCATAGAATACAAAGACAGCTTTTTGAATATAATTTAGAGACAGACAAAGAAGTTCAATTGACAGATTTTCCAGTTACTAATGTTGGACCAGAATATTCTCCTTGTGGAAAATATTTAGCTTTCAATCATAGCTCAAAAAAAGAAAATGGAGATTTATGGGTAATTGATTTAAAAAACAGTAAGAAAGAGCAACTAAGCTTTTCTATGCCTGAATTACTAAGTGCAAAGTTAGTAGAATCAGAAACAATAACTTATAAAGGTGCTTTGGAGTGGGATATTGATGCGTTTTTATATAAGCCAAAGGATTTAGATAAAAATAAAAAATATCCAGCAATAGTTTGGGTCCACGGTGGACCAATGAGACAAATGAGAGGTTCATGGCATCCTTCTGCAACTTATTCTCATTTCTATGCATACAATCAATTTCTTGTAAGCCAAGGGTATGTAGTGCTTTCGCCAAACTTTAGAGGTGGAATTGGCTATGGTAGCGAGTTTAGATATGGCTTATATAAGAAAAAAGGTATAGATGATACTATAGATATAGTTAAAGCTGGTGAATATCTCAAAAACTTGGATTATGTTGATGAACAAAAAGTAGCAGTATATGGCTTGAGTTACGGTGGATATATGACACTTCACTCGTTGACACAATATCCTGAAAGCTTTGCAATGGGTATAAATATTGCAGGTCTATGGGATATAGCACAGTGGGGTCGCTGGATTAGAGATACATATGGAAATTATGTTGGAGATGCAAACTTCTGCGGTATGGTGGAAGAGAGACCTGATTTATGGGCTAAAGGTTCACCTGTTTTTTATAAAGATAATTTGAATAAGCCTCTTATGAATCTTCAAGGTACAAAGGATCCCAATGTAGATTTCAACCAGCTAAATAGAATTGTTAAAGATTGTGTAGAATTAGGAGTAGAACATGAATCTGTTTACTATCCTGATGAAATGCATACTTTCAGATATCGAAAAACATGGAAAGATGCTCTTCCAAGAATGAATGAATTCTTTGCAAAGTATTTGTTAGATTAAGGGTTTATCTAATTGACTCATTAATTATAAGTATGTAAAATAGATGAGAATGTTTGATAGACCAGGAGTGATTTGATGAAAGAAGTTGCAATAGTAACTGATAGTACAGCAGTAATAACTGATGATTTATTTAATGAATATCCATACTTATATACATTGCCTTTACAAATAATATTTAAAGAAGATGTATTTTATGATGGGAGTTTGACACAAGATGAGTTTTTTAAATTAGTTGATAATTATCCTAATTTACCAACTACTTCTCAGCCATTGGTTGGTGATACACAAGAACTGTTTGAAAAGCTTTTAAAAGAATATAAGCATATTATTTATATAACAATTAGTTCTAATATTAGTGGCACTTACCAGACCAGTGCAACAACAGCTAAAGACTTAGATCCAGATCGTATAAAAGTTTTCGACTCTTTATTAACTGCTACTGTTTTAAAAAGGATGGTTGTAGAAGCTTGTAGTTATGTAAGAGAAAATAAAGATTTGGAAAGTATTTTATCAACTCTTAAAGACATGAGAAACAATCATCAAGCTTTTTTAGTTGTAGATGATTTAAAATATTTAAATAGAACTGGCAGGATCAATGGGGCTACTGCCTCTATAGGTACAATATTGAAAATTAAACCAGTTGTAAGATTTGATAATGGAGCAATTGTAATGGACACTAAAGTTAGAACAATGAAGAAAGCTATGGTTTATCTTCTTGATAAACTAAGTGAATTAGAAGTCAAAGATAATACACATATACTTATTGCTCATGCAGATGGGTTAGAATATGCTAAAGAAATGAAAGAATTAATTGAAGAAAGGTATCCTAGTTTTACTACAAGTATAAGTGAGTTATCACCTGTGGTAAGTGTTCACACAGGACCACAATCGCTTGGAGTGACTTGGGTTAATGGCTACTAATTATGTTGATTAAAGTGCCGCATTTTAAAGATATGGAAATTAAATATCTAGTTTTAGACTTCAATGGTACTTTAGCTTATAACGGAAGAGTAACAAACAGTACCAAAGAGCTACTTAAAGAATTGATGCTAAGACTAGAGGTATTTGTTGTTACTGCTGATACTTACGGTACAGTTAAAAAAGAGTTGTCTGATATTGATGTTAAATATCATATTATCTCAAAAGATAATGGTACTAATGATAAAGAAAAATTCGTTCTAAATCTTGGCAAGGAAAACACCGTAGCGATTGGTAATGGGCAAAACGATTTGCGAATGTTAAAAAGTGCAGAAATTGGAATATGTATAGTAGGTAACGAGGGCTGCTATATAGAAACACTAATTGCTAGTGACATTATTATCAACGATATAGACAATGCACTTAAGCTATTATTAGATGAGAAAAAGTTAATTGCGACTTTAAGAAAATAAATTTTAAAACAAAGGACTGCTTCTATCTTCAACAGAAGCAGTCCTAAAATTTTAATTAATAATCAATTTTCTTTACCATAGACTTTATGCATTTGAGTTAGATTTATGTGGTGAGCTTTATTTGGGTCATACTTACCAATTTTGAAGGCCCATTGTACAGTTGTACCTGTAAATAAAGAAGCAATCACTGTTCCTACACCCAAAGGTCCTCCTAAAAGAAATCCCGTCACTAAAACAGAAACTTCTATGGCTGTTCTAATAAATCCTACAGATTTGTTTGTAACCCTAACCAATCCTTCCATTAGCCCATCTCTAGGTCCAGCTCCAAGTTCAACCCTTAAATAAAAGTATGAAGCAAATGCTATAGCAACTAAACCAAGAAATAATACAATAATTCGTAATATCATAGTGTTAGGGGCAGGCAAGATGTTAGAGTTCAATATTACATCTACAAAAAATCCAACTAAATACATATTAAATATTGTCGCAAGTCCGGGTACTATTTTGATAAAAAAAGTAAGTAAAATTAACAAAAAACCAGTTAATTGAGATGCTTGGCCAAATGTAATTGGTAAATGCTTAGACAAACCCATGTGGAAAACACTCCAAGGACTTAGTCCGAGATTTGCTTTAACAGTTAAAGATATCCCTATTGCAAATAAAAATAAACCAATTAGTAATGATGGCATTTTCTTAAGAAGTAGTATCCATTTACTGTTCATTTACTCTTTTAGCAGCACCTTTCCTGCAAATTCTCCAGTGTGTTCTCCTTCATTAATAGTTAAAACACCATTTACAAAGACCTTTTTTATCCCAGTTGGGAATTGTATTGGGTTTGTATAAGTTGATTCAGTATTAATATTCTCTAAATCAAATAGAACTAAATCTGCCTTCATTCCAGGTAATATTAAACCTCTATCAGTCAACCCTAGCCTAAATGCTGAAGAAGAAGTCATTTTTCTAACTGCTTCTTCTATAGTTAAAACACCTTTATCTCGGACATATGTGGACAATATAGTCACAAAGCTTCCATATGTCCTAGGATGGGGTAAACCAGAAGTAAAAGGGCCATCAATAGGCCTTGCGCTACTATCGGAACCTACCATCATTAGGGGGTGCTTCATAATTCTTTCAATGTCTTCATCAGAGATAGTAAAATAAACTATACTTACTCTTCCTTCATAGTTTTGTAAAATATCAAAACAAGTTTCAAATTGATCTGCTTTTCTTTCTGATGCAATTTCAGCAACTGTTTTTCCTACTATACTTTTGTCTGTATTTTTTGTGTCAGTGATTAATATGTTTTCAAAACCAACGCCTTTATAGAAACTAATCCAGTTGTCTACGCCATCTATTATATCTTTTTTTAACTTTTCTCTTATAGATTTATCTGCAAGCCTTTCTCGCATTTTCTCGGCTCCACCTTGATGTGCCCATGGTGGTAATATTGCTCCAAGTCCGGTAGCAGAAGCTTTGTAAGGATACTGATCAAATGTTACATCAACACCATCGTTTCTAGCAGACTCTATTAGATTAAGAATATCAACAGACTTACCCCACATATGTTTGCCCATAGCTTTAAGGTGTGATATTTGTACAGCTACGTTAGCTTCTTTGCCAATAGTTAAAGCTTCATCAATTGAATCTAAAACAAAATCATTTTCACCTCTAATATGAGAAAAATATATACCATTATAATCTGAAATAACTTTAGTCAGCTCAATTAATTCTTCGGTATCAGCATAAGCACTAGGTGTATATATTAAACCTGTGCTTACTCCAAAGCATCCACTCTCCATAGATTCCTTAAGCAAAGCTTTCATTTCATCCATTTGTTCTTTGGTTGGTTTATCGGGGTCATATCCCATAACGCAGTGTCTAATTGCACCCTGCCCTACAACAGGGACAGCATTTATACTTAATTTTTTTGTTTGAAATTGTTTGATGAAATCTCCAGTAGATTCCCAAGTAACATCTAAATCACTTTTATCGATTGTTTTTTTTCTTGTTTCATTCATAGGATAAGGTGAACTACCACATTGACCTAACACATTAGTTGTGACACCTTGCATTAGGTGAGCATGTGCTCTCCCATCTTGAAAAAGTATGGATTCAGAGTGAGTATGAATGTCAATAAAGCCAGGACTTAAGTAAAGACCGCATCCATCTATAACAAATTGTGCTTCACTTTCTGAAATATTACCAACTTTTGCTATAGTATTTCCTTCTATAGCTACATCACCAAATCTCCAAGGATTCCCAGCACCATCTAAAATTTTTACATTTTTAATCAGATAACTAAACAAATTAATCCCTCCCAATATATTAATTCGATTAAGTAAATAAAAATCCTCTTTTAATAAACATTATTTTATTAGGTCAAATCAGTATAATTAGTTATAATATATATAAGGTTGTGTAAAGTAACTTATGAAAACAAAAGAGTAAGAGAAGCAGAGAGAATGATTTAAAAAGATGTGGATAACAAAGTATTTTAAGTGAAGAATAAGAAGTAAAAGCGTAAAAAGGCATAGCAAATAAAGCCAAATTAAAAGAGAAAAGCAGAACAATCTCTGATAAGTTAGCATGCATGCAATATTGAGTTACAGATTAGTGGAAGAGATACAACGGGGAAGTTGGAAACTACTCCCTTTGAAGCTCTTGAATTGTTTGATGACCAAGAAAGATAAGAGCTTGCCATTTACTAGGTGAATTGCTCTTTAAGAAATGTGCTCATGTCTGTCATTCACTTCTTAATTTCATCTTTGCAAACGCTGCCTACCTGTATTTTTCGTTTCTCTTCTCTCAAGGTATAAATTTCATCCGCAACATCCTCGTAGTCAGATTTTGTGCTGGCCAGTTTGAGAAGTTCTGCTTAGAGTTCTTCTAAGCGCTTATCGATATCGACTAGAGCCTTATTGTTATCTTGACTGATTACTGTTGCAATCCTGAATTACCTTTCTATGTTTTTATTTCTGATGAGAATGAAGAAAAATATTGGAGAAGAAGTTTGAGCTTCTATTCTGAAGCAACTGGTGGTGAATATTTCCTATTAAATGTAGGGCATTATATTCACCTTGATAAACCTAAGTTGATAGCAGAAAAGAGCAGGAAAATTATTGAAAAAGTAAATGAAGATTGAGTTGTCTATTAATGCACCAATGTAAATTTGAACTTATTTATTAAAATATAATATGTGATTAATATGATAGCTTATTTAGTTATTGGTAGTAACTAAAATATAACATAGGCACATATGACTTTTTTTATTCTTTTTGATTTAGTGGCTAACTTGATTTTGCAATGCAGCAAAAAGAATAAAATAGAATACTTGAAAAAGAATTATAAAATGCTACTTCTTCCTTTAAAGACAATAATAGAAGAACTCAATCTTAGCGAGTTCAGCAAAATGCTAATTCTGATTAAATTAAGATGGAAAGAGAGCTTAAGCAAAATGACCAAGATTTATAGACAATTAAAGTACAAGGGTTACACCTTAGCATTATCACTGTTTTTATTCATAACATCATAGAGTTCTTTGTTGAATTGACTATACAGCTTGTTGAATGTTAATGATAATTTTACTCAACATCAGCTGAAATCACTTGATATATACCACTAAGGGTAGATCAATGAGTTAAGAATCATAACTTGCTTAAACTTTTTATGATATAGTGCAAAAATATTAATCTCAGTAAGCTCTATATTATCCCCGTAGGTTAAGAGCAAAATAGAGAATAATAAAGTTTATTTATATAAAAGTGTTGACAAAAAATGAGTCATAGTTTATTATATACATACAAGTATGTATGTAAGAGAAGGAGGATGAGATGCGTAGAACAAAGGAAGACGCAGAGATAACGAGAAAGAGAATTCTAGATGCAGCATTAAATATTTTTTCTAGCAAGGGGTATGCAAGAGCAACATTAAATGATATTGCCAAAGCTGCTGGTGTAACAAGGGGTGCTATATATTGGCATTTTGAAGGAAAATCAGAGATTTATAGTGTGTTAGTAGAAGAAAGACTTTCAGGAGCGACTCAAGTTATTAGAAACATTTTCGTTGAAAATATTAGTCCAGAAGATAAAATTCGAAAATTTTTAGTCACTTCTATGAAATATGTAGAAAAGGATGCAGATTATCGTGCTATTATGCAACTTACATTGTTTAAAACAGAAGTAATAGATGAAGTAGAAGAGATGATGGAAATAAAAAAAGAGGGAACAAAAAAAACGATCTCTGAGATTGCAAGGATTATTGAAGAGGGAATTGCTCAGGGAAAGTTTCGTGAAGATTTAAATAGCCAATCAGTTGCTATTGCAGTAATTGGACTTATTAATGGTATGATTTCTTTGTGGATGTTGAATACAGACTATTTTAGCATGAATCAACATATAGATAACATTGCAGATCAATTCATGAGAGGATTATGGAGCTAATTTTTTTATTCCACAACATACATTCGTGAATGTATGTAAAAAGAGAGGAGCTTATTTCGATGGTATATAAAGAAGAACTAATCGATGTTCATTCAGCAAAGCTGAAATGTTGTGTATTTGGAGATAATACTGAAAGTGTTATTGTTATTGAATCTGCCCTTGCTTCAAGTAGTGCAGAGTGGTGGCATTTAGCAGAAGAATTAAGTCAGCAAGCAATGGTTATAACTTACGACCGTGCCGGATATGGATTTAGCACAGTATCAAAGCTAAACAGAACGCCTAAGAATATATCTAGGGAATTGGATATGCTTTTAACTAAACTAAATATAAAGAATCAAGTTTTATTAGTAGGTCATTCTCAAGGTGGATTGTATGCGCAACAGTTTTGTCGTGATTATCCGAACAGGGTTAGGAGTCTTGTTCTAATTGATCCATTATCAGCAAATGATAGTATGTTCTCTAAGTTTTTATCAAAGAAAGAATATAAGCAAAGCGGTGTAGATAAAAGAAAAGGGCTAAAACTGGCTGCAGTTATTTGTGGAGTTCGACTTGGAATACTTCTTAGGCCAATGCTTAAAGAAGGAATTCCATTCTATTATTATAATAATTTTTCAGAAGAAGCAGAAAAGTATATTTTAAGTACATTGACTAAAGCAAGCCACTATAAAACAGCTCTGAATGAGTATAATTGGTCTCATTGTGAAAAGGAAATAGAACATTTAAAAACAAAAGCAGGATTTCCAGACATACCCATTACATTGATTACACATGACTCAAATGTTGTCATTGAGGAAATGAAGAAGTTTGGTTTGGTGTCAGAAGAGTTAACTATCAAAATTGAAGATATCTGGCAGAAACTAATGGAAGTGTACCTAACTTTTTCTTCAAAATCCAAATGGATTCAAGCTGAAAGAAGTAGCCACTATATTCATTTAACAGCGCCAGAAATTGTATTGGACACTATTTTGAGATGTTGAAAAGAGGCTGATTGAAAAATGAGGAAATGAAAATCGGTTTACTGGTGATTTACTAAATGGATGAAGATGATAATTCCTTCTGGAGTCTGTGTATAACATCAGGATATAAAAATCTCACAGATTATGATTTTTAAAGAGAGGCTATAAATCTTTAGCTTTGATATAATTGATTTGTCAAAATAAAACAAAATAATTACGAGGAGAAAAAAAATGAGTTTAGAATTTAGAATTGAAAAGAAAGATGCATTTCGTGTTGTAGGTGTTGTGACGAGTACAAGTACTGAAAATAATGCGGGTATGACAGATGTTCCAGCATTATGGGGAAAAGTCATACAGGAAGAGAAGCATTTGGAAATTATGGGGTTAATGAATCAATCGCCCTTTGGATTAATGGGAGTAAGTGTTTACAATACAGATCCTACTGACTCAAGAAAATTTGATTATTATATTGTGTGTTCATCAGACAAGCAAATCCCAGAGGGCATGGTAGAATATACTGTGCCAGCAGCTACATGGGCAATCTTTCCTTGTAAACGCACAGAAATATCTGATATTGAAGTTCGAGTTGTCACTGAGTGGCAACTAGAGTCCGGTTATGAAGTAATTAATTCAGGATATGAAACAGGGGTGATGAAATCTCAAGCACCTGATATGGAAGTTCATGGTCAGGATGATAACGCAGAGGTTTGGGTAGCGGTTAGAAAAAGATAGATTAGAGCAGAGAGGTGCAGAATGAACTGGTTAGAAGGGATCAACAAAGTAATTGAATATATTGAAATGCATTTGCAAGATGAGATAAAGTATGAAGAAGTTTCAGAAATATTTGGATACTCTGTTTATCATGTTCAGCGCCTTTTTGCAATGATAGCTGGAGTTCCGATTTCTGAATATATTCGAAACAGAAAACTATCAAAAGCGGCTACGGAACTTCAACTTAGTGATAGTA
>JBKHBO010000065.1:0-8782 GCA_046542315.1 Clostridia bacterium | reverse complement strand
CTTCATTATATATTTATTTACTCAATCATCTCACTAATAGCTTTTCCAAGTCTCTCAAGTCCCTCATCCATTTCATCAAAAGAAGCATTTGAAAAATTAAGTCTTAAGCAATTTTTCTTGTTGTTAACAAAGAATGAATCTCCTGGAACAAATGCTACATTCCTGGATATGGCTATCTTAAACAATTTTTGTGAATCATATTGCTCTGGTAGTTCTGCCCAAACAAATAATCCGCCTTCTGGGTAGTTCCACTTAACACTTGCAGGAAAAAATTCCTTCATTTTTTTTAGAAAGTGATCTCTTTTCTTTCTATATAAGTCTTTAATACTTTCTATATGAGATTCTAAAATATCTCTCTTAAAATACTCACATATTATTGCTTGTGCTAAAGTTGTGGTCTGAACATCAGTTCCTTGCTTACCTATTCTCATTTTATTAATGAGATCTTCATTTCCAATTGCAAAACCAACTCTTAACCCTGGCGATATAATCTTTGAGAATGTTCCTAAGTATAAAGTTTGATTTGATCTATCTAAATTGTATATCTTAGGTTGGTCTTCTCCACTATACCTTAAATCTCCATATGGATTATCTTCAACTAAAACTAACTCATTTTTATCAAGAATATCGCAGAGGTCTTTTCTTCTGCTTAGAGTCATAGTTGCAGAACTTGGGTTTTGAAAAGTAGGAACAGAATAAATAATTTTTGGTTTATGTTCTTCAATAACCCTTTCTAACTCACTTACAATCATTCCATTTTCATCTGACGGAACTATTACAAGTTTTGCTTCATATGTTTTAAAAATCTGTAAAGCTGCTAAATAGGAAGGGCTTTCAACTACAACCACATCACCTGGATCTATTAAAGCCTTAGATACTAAATCAATACCTTGTTGTGCACCTGAAGTTATCAGTAAATTCTCATGACCTATGTTAAAACCATCTTTTTGTAAATATTTAATCAATTCCTCTCTAAGTGGTGCATATCCTTCTGTAGATCCATATTGCAGTATCTTTTTTCCATCTTTCATTAAAACATCATGTGCTATATTAGCCACAGTCTCCGTATCAAATGTTTCTGATGACGGAAGTCCTCCTGCAAATGAAATCATCCCTGGTTGCTGAGATACGCTAAGCAATTCCCTAATTGCATTACCTTTCATCCCCTTCATTCTTTTTGCAAAACGTGATTCATTCAATGTCATTCCTCCTAAAATTATTAATTATTAACAAATTCAACTTTGTAAATTCTAAAATAACCATTGTCATCAAATGTATATACATAATATATATCATCAGATCCTATAATATCCATAACTTCTATATGACCTACACCAGGTAGCTGGTGCTCATGTATTGGCTGGGTAGATAAGTCATACACAGCATTAAACCTGATTGCTTGTCTCCTGGTTTTATACTGTGTTGCTAATAAAAACGCATCTCCATTACTTGATAACATAGGCTTAGGGACCTGATCACCACTTCTTAAAGTGTCTGCTAAAGCAGTTATTAAATCACCACTTTTTCTGTCATATATCTCAAAATTAGAATTCGACCTACTTCTAATTGAAACAATTATAGAATCTTCATTGTAGTTAAGAGTTGTTCTCATATGTGGTTTGTGATCATAGGTCTGTGTTAGCTCAAGGTCTTCATAGTGAGCTAATTTCTTTGCGAAAACTCTACTACCATCCTCCATTACTTTTAAAATACCTAACTCAGAAAGAGTTATTATTTGATTATCAATAATTTCATACCTTAAGCTATTATCATCAATAACTTTTTGATACCCTTTCTCTACTAAGTCTTTCTCCGTAACTAAAGTCCCATCATTATTAACTTTTATAACTTTATCCTCTTCTAAGGATATTATTTTCTCATTAAAATTAAATAAGTCCATCAATACAATTTCATCATTTAGCCTGTAAAGAGCAAATCTATTGTTTTCTGAATATTTATATAAACTGCTTGGTAATTTGAATTTTTCTATTTCTTCAAAGTTCTCGTTGTACTTTACTAATTCTTCATTAACCTTAAATATAAAATGCCCTTCATTTGTTAAAGTAAGAAATTGCATTTTGTCTTCAGCACTTAAAAAGCTATCTATTAATTCATCTTCTTTGTAAATCTCATATATATAAGACTTATCATGAATTTTCTCGACTAAAATTCTTTCATTATCTAATCTAGAAAAGTTAATTATTTTTATCATTTTATCGTTACTATTATAACTAATGTTGTATCTTTCTTCATAAACCTTTTCAACCTGATCCTCAACGCCTCTAATTGTGCCTTTTGGATGAGTATCATTAGAGGAACTAACTTGGGAGATGAAAGTAATGCCTACAATAAAAATGAGTGCCATTATTGGTGCTGCAATCAATATTGAACGTCTTTTTTTAGAGTTTGATTTTGCTGATATTTCCACAAGTATTTTTCTTATCAATATTTCTGGCACATCTCTTGCATCATCAAAATACTTTCTTTTCAAAGAAACATCTTTTTTGGAAGAAATTTTCTCTAAATTATTATCAATATAGTTTTGAGCATCATAAATAAATATATAATTTAATACTTTATCATATAGTTGAGTAAATATTTCTTTTGTTAGGTTTATTGCTTCATCCTCAGTATAAGTGTCTCTAGCTGAAAAATAGACTAACGAGACATATGTTTCCACTAAAGATAAATACAGCTGCAACTCTCCTCTTTTTATCCTATTAATTATTTCTCTCATAGTATCCTTCCTTAATTAACAAAAGAAAGGTCGGCATACCGACCTTATTCTTTTTCAAACATATCTTTTCCTACACCACAGAGAGGACATGTCCAATCTTCGGGTAGTTCTTCAAATGGTGTTCCTGCTTCTATTTCATCTGTTCCAACTTCTGGATCGTAAACATAGCCACAAACAGTACATACATATTTATCCATTCTTTTACCTCCTAAGATATTGACTTTCATACACCATAAACATTATACATCAAAAACAGTTTCATGACTACATTTTGGCAATTTTGGTATCAACTATTTTGGTATTTGTGTTTTTAGGACATTATTGCTTTGATAATCTCAAAACCAAATTTCCTTGTTTATAGCTCTAAGATTTAATATACTTTACTAAATGATTTTAAGGGAGTAATTTTAATGTTAATTGGATGTCACATCTCAACCAAAGGAAGTCTAGTTAAAATGATAAAGTCAGCTATAAAGTTAGAAATAAATACTTTTCAATATTTCACAAGAAGCCCAAGAGGTGGTTCTTCAAGAAAATATTTAAATGATGAGATAAGTGAATATAAAGAGATTTTAAAAGAAAGTGATATTAAATCAGTTGTAGCACATTTGCCTTATACAGTTAACTTAGCTAGCTCTACAAAAAGAACTCGAAATTTTGGAAATCAAATCTTATATGAGGATTTAAGAAGGTCAGATTTAATAAATACAAACTTTCTTGTTATGCATCCTGGATCACATGTAAAAAATACGGTCGAGGATGGAATAGATTTTATTGCAGATGGATTGAATTATGCCCTAAGTAACTATAAGGGAGATACAAAAATTTGCCTTGAAACTATGTCAGGAAAGGGTACTGAAATTGGAAGAAGTTTAGATGAAATAGTAACAATTTTGGATAAAACTAATTGGCATGAGAAGATAGGTATCTGCTTAGACAGTTGTCATTTGTTTGCAACTGGTTATGACTTTAGAGATAAGCAAGAGGTAAGACGTTTAGTCAAAGAAATCGATCAAAAAATTGGTTTAGATCGGGTGCATGTAACCCATATTAATGATTCAAAAGAGTCTCTTGCAAGCAATAAAGACAGGCATGCTAATATAGGAAAAGGATTGTTAGGCATTGAAGGAATAAAAAATTATTTAAGTAATAGCTATATTTCAAATCTCCCAATCTTACTAGAAACTCCTGTAAAAAATGAAGCTGATTATTTAGAAGAAATTAAGATAATAAAAGGTCTCATATAAATTAATCGAAGGGATATCCCTTCGATCAAAATGCTTTTAATGACACAGGGCAATGATCACTTCCCAAAACATTTGTGTGTATCTTTGCCTCATGCAGTTTATCTTTTAGATCTTCAGAGACTAAAAAGTAATCAATCCTCCATCCAGAGTTTCTCTCTCTTGATTTTCTCATATAAGACCACCAGGAATATGCTCCTTCTAAGTTTGGATGAAAATATCTAAAAGTATCTATAAATCCAGACTCTAATAAAGCGCTGAACTTATCTCTCTCTTCATCAGTAAATCCTGCATTCTTTCTATTTGAGCTAGGATTTTTTAAATCTATCTCTTTATGAGCAACATTTAGATCTCCACAAATTATAACTGACTTCTCAGCCTTTAGATTATTTAAATATTCTCTAAAGTCATCCTCCCAGCCCATCCTGTTGTCTAGTCTTTCTAAGCCTCTTTTTGCATTAGGAGTATATACATTAACAAGAAAAAACTCATCATACTCGAGAGTAATGATTCTGCCTTCCCCTAAATGTTCATATCTATCCATCCCATAACTTACATTCCTTGGTTTATGTTTAGTGAATATTGCAGTTCCAGAATATCCTTTTTTATAAGCATAATGCCAATAGTCAAAATAACCATCTAAATCTAAACTAATTTGACCTTCTTGTAACTTAATTTCTTGAACGCAGAAAAAGTCTGGGTCCACTTGATTAAAAAAATCTAAAAATCCTTTTTTTACGCATGCTCTCAGTCCATTTACATTCCATGAATAAAACTTCATTTTACACATCCTTTAAAATTATACTTTCGCCAGCTATTTTCCTAAATACTTGTTGATTACCTAATTCATCTTTCATATATTTTATTACTTCATCTGTGGTGCAATGCATTGGATAATAAATACAGTTCTCTTCATTTTTTAAGAATTTGACAGTCTCTTTGGCAACTTTGTCTAGTTTCCTTAGATGAAACCCTCCGATAACTGCTCGAATTTTTTCAGTTTTACATACTTTTTTTGCATAAGTCATTATATTTATAATTCCCGAGTGAGAGCATCCAGTTATTAGAATAATTCCCTCATTAGTCTTGATAGCTACAGCACTATCACTCATGACATAATCGTCATTACCTTCATCATCATAATAGAAAGCTTCTTGACTTTCAAAATCATTAACTCTAGGAATCTCTCCAAGAAAATATATATCATCATAAATCTCATAAGGCTTTTCAGTTAATAAAACTTCAAACTCTTGCTTGGCTTTATCTACATTAAATGGAATACCTATGTACTCATCGGTCCTTTTTGAAAACATGTCATTAAATACAGCAGGGTGCGCTATAATTCTTTTGTCTGAAATATACTTTAATCCATTAGTGTGATCCCAATGTGAGTGACTTAAAACAACATCATTAAAATTTGATAAGCCAATATCAAGTTTATTTGCATTGATTAAAAAATTATCGCTAGCACCCACGTCAAATAATATATTATTGCCTTTGTGAATGATTGCAAAAGATAGTCCGTGTTCTTTTGCAAATCCATACTTAGACTTATTTTCCATTAGTATAATAATCTCAGTCATTGTTTTACCTCCCCTTATTTGCAATTTTTTGAAAAATACTTTCTGCTGCCTTTTTCCCCGCTGAAATTGCACTAATAACTGTTGAAGCACCCGTTATTATGTCGCCTCCAGCAAACACATTTTTTATAGAGGTTTCTAGTTTATCATCAACTATGACAGTATTCCATTTAGAAAATTTAAGATCCTTTGAGATCTTCTTAATAATAGGGTTAGGAGTTTGCCCAATAGCAACTATTATAGTGTCTGCTACTATCGTTTCTTTCTCTTCTTTGTCTTCAATAAAAACTGGTCTATTAGTTTTATCTATTTCTCCTGTTTGCACCATCTTTTTACATACCAAACTTTTTACCCAATTATCATCAAGGGTGATTTCAATAGGTTTTAGTTGGGTCATTACTTTTATGCCTTCCTCTAATGAGTGATGCAACTCAACTTGTCGTGCGGGCATATCTTCAAACCTTCTTCTATACACAACTGTAACTTCGCCGTCTGTGAGGCGTTTTGCTGCTCTTGCAGCATCTAAAGCAACATTACCCCCGCCTATAACTAAAATTTTCTCACCAACGTATAATGGAGTGTCACTATTTTCTTTATAAGCCTTCATTAAGTTTACTCTAGTTAAAAATTCATTTGCAGAATAAACACCATTCCCGTGTTCTCCAGGAATGTTTAGTAATCTAGGACTACCTGCACCTAATCCTAAGAAAATTGCACTGAAACCATCATTAAATAATTCATTAATGTCTATTGTCAAACCTACTATAGTATTTTTCTCTATAATTAGCCCTTTTTCAACAAGAACATTTATTTCATTATCTAAAATATCTTTTGGCAATCTAAATTCTGGAATACCATATCTCATTACACCGCCTAAAGCATGTAAAGCTTCAAATATTGTTACCTCTATGCCTCTATCTAGTAAATAACCAGCACACGCTAATCCAGCAGGACCAGACCCTATAATAGCGACTTTCCCCTCGAATTTTTTAGTAGTATTTTTATCCTGTGAAACATAGTTGTCTGCTACAAATCTTTCTAGATTACCTATACTGATAGGTTCTCCCTTTATTCCTCTTAAGCAGTTCATTTGACATTGTTTCTCTTGAGGGCAAACTCTACCACAAACTCCAGGGAAACTATTGTTTCTATGAATTATGTTATAAGCTTTATCAATATTATCATTTACGATTTCTTTTATAAATTTTGGAATATCAATATTAACAGGGCAATCATTTACACAAGGCTGTGTTGGGCAACTTAAACATCTACTAGCCTCTTCTTTTGCTTCTTCTGTAGAATAACCTAAAACAACTTCATTAAAATTTCCTATTCTTTCTTTAGGATCCTGCTCTTTGATCATTACTTGTTTATTTTTTGATTGCACAATCATGACCTCTTTTTTCATACATTTGAACTCTATTTTTTAATTGATCAAAATCGACAAATAACCCGTTAAACTCTGGTCCATCTACACAAGCTAACTTTGTCTCAGTTCCAACCCTAACTCTACAACCACCGCACATACCCGTCCCATCTACCATAATAGGGTTTAAAGATACTCTGGTCGGTATGTTAAATTCACGCGTAATTTTTACTACTGCTTCCATCATTGGTATTGGCCCAATTGCTAAAACCTGTTCAAAATTATTATTTTTCAACATTTCCTCTAAGTCTTTTGTAACAAAGCCTTTTTTACCAAAAGAACCATCTTCTGTGTAATAATAAGTGGCATTAGCATAATTCTCAAGTTCTTCTTTTAAAACTAAACTATCCATATTGCTAGCTCCATATATAGCGGTAATTTTTTCTTTTTCATATTCTCTTATTTGAGATAGTAAGGGAACAATTCCCAATCCTCCAGCAATTGCTAAAATATTATTTGATATAATTTTAGAAGCAGGAGTACCTAAAGGTCCAAGCAAATCCATGATTTTATCACCAACATTTAACAGTGACAATTTTTTTGTAGTAACCCCTACAATCTGGTACACAAGCTCTATTACTCCTAACTCTTTATCATAGTCATATATGGTTAGAGGTATTCTTTCTCCATTATTACTTACTCTTATCATAACAAATTGACCTGGTCTGCATTTTTTAGCAATTCTCTCAGCGCTTACACTAATCCTAACAATGCCTTTTGTTAAATCATCTCTTTTAACTATTTCATACATTTTTTTTCTCTACAAATTAAATTTTTCAGCAAGAAGGTTAACTGCTTTAAACTTATCTTCTACATTTATAGTGAATGTTATTCTTATTTCAGAAGTTGTAACCTGCTTATATTCAATATTATTATCAGCAAACACTTTAAAAATACTAGCTGCAACACCAGACTGGCTCCTCATACCAATGCCTACTACTGATATTTTTGTTATATTTGAATCTATATCAATATCTAAATTATATTTATCAGAATACTGTTTCATAATTACTTTTATAGCTTGAATATCACTAGAAGGAGCTGTAAAAGAAATGCTTATATTATTGTTTTGTGGTGCAGTTTGACTTATCATATCAACATTAACTTCTTCTTCAGCTAATCCCAAAAAAACATTTGCTATTAATTTAGGATCGTAAGGAAATTTACCCAATGTAATCATAATATCGTTATCATTAACCGATAATCCTGTTATTGCTCTTTCTTCCATTTTATCATCTTGCTCCTTTATAAATGTCCCATTCTCAATTTTCTCACTTGATGCTACATATATTGGAATTTTATACTTTTGAGCTAACTCAATAGATCTTGAGTGCATTACACCTGCTCCTAAACTAGCCATCTCAAGCATCTCTTCATAACTTATAAAACCCAGTTTTCTAGCTTTAGTAAATAACCTTGGATCTGTAGTATAAATGCCATCAACATCGGTATATATTTCGCATAAACAATCTAATTTTGCAGCTAAAGCAACTGCTGTAGTATCAGAACCACCTCTGCCAAGAGTAGTTATGGTACCATCCTCAGCAATCCCTTGAAATCCAGCTACTACTATAACTTTATTTTCTGCCAAGCCACTTTCAATATTGTCTATCTTTATATCTGATATCCTAGCTTTTGTGTGTCTATTCGATGTTAGTATACCTGCTTGAAAACCTGTAAGTCCCATAGAGTCACATCCAACTTCTCTAAGAGCTATTGTTACTAGTGCAGCAGATATTTGTTCACCCGCAGCCATAAGTAAATCTAAATCTACTTCTTTAGGATGATCACTAAT
>JBKHBO010000064.1:0-8852 GCA_046542315.1 Clostridia bacterium | reverse complement strand
TTAACAAAGATTGACATATCATCATTAGCAACTACAGGTAAAACCAGTAAAAATACACAAGTTAACAGTACTACTCTTTTAAACATTTAATTACCTCCATAAAAAAATATGCCTAACATTATAAGCTAGGCTGAACCCAATTTAATTCCTCTTTTTGGAATAAATTATTTTATTAGTCCTATATTTCTATATGTTCTTATAAATTCCTGCAATATTATATAAATTTATTCATTTTTATATATTTTGTATGTATAAAATATTACGTTTTATTGAAAATTATCCTATAATGTAGGTATAGGGGGAATTGAGATGACTAATTATGTTATTGCTGTTAAGTACAAAATTAAATCTGATAAGCTTGATGAATTTATTGAGCTTTTACGAGAGATGGCTAAAAATAGTTTAGCAGAACCAGGTTGTTTGAATTACGAATTTGCAAAGAATGATAATGATGTGTTTTTATATGAGAAGTACAAAAATAGAGATTCTTTTGAATATCATATATTAACAAAGCATTATGCTGAATATATTGATAAAAGCATGAATTTAATTGAAGAAAAAACTGTGGATAAATATGAAGCAGTTGAAATTTAAAAATTTGCCTACTGAGTCAGTAGGCAAATTTTTATTGATGATGTGACATAAAAGTAAATTTTATTAAAGTATAGCTTGCAACAAGCCCTAAAACACCTGCTAAAACTAAAGACAACCCTTTTGGCAATCTAATTGCAGCTACAAAAATTAATCCAATTACATATAGGAAATCAAACATGATTATCATATTCTTTGAATAATGATACAATCCGTTATTTTTATATACTAACAAAAAAATCCCTACTAGTAGTGGTGCTAAAAAAACAAAGTTAAACAAAGAGAAACCACGATAACTCATACCAAAAAAACCCAAAACCCCAAACAGAGTAAGAATATAACCATACAACCCAAATTTATATAGCTGCCTATTCACTATTCCTGACCTCCTTGTTTATCTCACTTTAATATAAAATTGTAGTTTAAATTTGCTTAACTTACAGTATTATTTAGTGAAATTATATCACAATATTTGGATTTATTACCTCTTATTTTCGGTCTTTTGTCCAAATGTATATTTTCTTAACTTATACACTTTTATGTGTTAATTAGTTAAAAATTAGTTAAAAAAAATAAACCCGAAAGGGCTTATTAACTATTTTTTCTCTTGACGTTCTTCTTGCTTTTATTCTTCTCGTATCTCCAAGTATCTTTAACCATGTCATTTACATTTCTTTTTGCTACCCATCCAAGTTCACTTTTAGCTTTATTAACATCAGCAAATGACTCAGCTAAGTCTCCTTCTCTTCTACCTACTATATCATATGGAACTTTAACCATATTTTCTTTCTCAAATGCATTAATCAGTTCTAAAACTGATGTGCCTTTGCCAGTTCCTAAATTATATGTATGTACTCCACTTTTTAAGTTTTCTAAAGCAGCTACATGCCCTTCAGCTACATCCATAACATGTGTGTAGTCTCTAACACCTGTGCCATCTTTAGTATTATAATCATCACCAAAAACCTTAACTCTACTGATAATTCCCTTAGCAACTCTATTTATATATGGCATCAAAGTATCTGATTCTCCACTTGGATCTTCTCCTAACAAACCTGACGAATGCGCTCCAATTGGGTTAAAATATCTTAATAAAACAACCTTGAATTCTGGATGTGCTTTTGCTGTGTCTTTAAGAATTTGTTCGCTCATTACTTTAGATTCAGTAAAAGGGTTTATCTTTGATGAAACATCCATGGATTCTTCAAAAGGGGCTTCACTATTACCATAAATCTTCGCTGTAGAAGAAAAAACAAATCTATTAACTTTATATCTCATACAAGCTTCTGCTAAAACTATTGTGCTTATAACATTATTCCTATAATACTTTAGTGGTTTTTCTAAAGATTCAATATCCGATTTACACCCTGCAAAATGCATTACTCCATCTATATCATAATTAGCAAATAAATAGTCAACTGCTTCATGGTCATTTATATCAGCCTTATAAAATGCCACCTTATGCTTAACAATTCTTTCTATATTTCTTACAACTTGTTCATTACTCGCAGTTAAATTATCAGCTATAATAACATTATGACCAGCCTCAAGCAAAGCAACTACTGTATGAGATCCGACATAACCTGCACCGCCTGCTACTAAAATATCCAATATCTTTACACTCCTAATGAATTATAAATTATAAATCAAGATTAATTTATTGTTTATAATTTTTTGTTGTTTATACCTCTTAGTATACTCCAAACTAAAAAGAAGCAAAACCTAAAAAGACAATTATCGCCTATATTGTTAAATCTTATTTAATCACTCAAATAAATTTGTGTTTACTTTACAAAGTCAAAGGGATGAGTTGTTAAGTTCTCCAGTACCACACTTATTGCATCAGAGTTAGTCTCACTAAAAAAACTTCTAAAATAAACCTTTTCATTTGTAACAAAAATAGATGTAGGTGTAAAGCTTGGATAGTTTGGTTTATCTTCTTCTAAGTCACTTAGCTTTTCTAAATTTTCACCATAAAAGTCACATCTATATATATTGTACCTATCTTTTGGATTAACAAAATAAATATATTTCTCATTAGAATTAATATAATCTACTGGTTGATCTAATATTTTAAAATTTTCCAGTGAGTCTTTGTCTATCCTTCTTAAAGCATTCTCGTTTACACTCCAATAGAAAATATACTCATCTGTAATATTAATATAATGACAATATTGATCTTTTGTAAGCTGCAATTCACTATTATCTTCTAAATTAAAGCTAAATAGAGAAAATTCATTATCACCTGTTGGTTTAGTAAAATAAAGAATCTTTCCATCAGTAACTAAACCTCCAACTCTTGAGTCTACTAATACCTCTACTTCCATCTCTTTATTTATTACTTCCAATCTAAATCCTTCATCTCTATTAATATAATAAACATCATCATTGACTACATTGACACAAGTTGCTCCATACTCAGTTAGCTTTTCTCTACTAGACCCGTCTATATCTATCTTATAAAGGTTGTGTCCATCTAAGTAATTTGAAAAGTATATAGTATTGTCAACTATATTAATTGAACTAGGAATATCATAACTTATCTTTACTTTATTCTCACGTTCTGTTTTATATAACTTCCATCCATCAGCTTCACTCCTATAAATAATCCCTTCACTGTAAGGGCATATTAGCCCCCCATTAGAGATATTCCCTGATAAATTTCCTAAGATAACATCTTGATTTATAGGAGCACTACAACCAAACAATAAAACGCTAATTACGATAATAAAAGAGATAGCTTTCATATCAATGCCTCCAAAAATTAAACTATATCCTTATTATATCTAATTACAAATAAATAGATACATCTATTAATATTCATATAAATTAAGCAAATAATATTATATTCATTCAAAAAGGATAATTATCCTTGACAAAAAGGGTTAAATATCCTAATGTATGTAAGTGCTTACTTACATTAAGAAAAAGGAGTTCTAATTGTGAAGAAAGAAGAAAGAAAAAAGCAGATAATCTTAAGCGCACTAAATGTGTTTAAAAACAATGGATACAGTGCTTCTACTACAGCATCAATAGCAAAAGAAGCTGATATTAGTGAAGTAACCTTATTCAGATACTTCAGCTCTAAGCAGCAAATTTTTATTAAAAGTGTGAGACATGTTTTTGATAAAATTGTAAACAAGGATATTAAAATCGATCCAAATCTCACAAAAAAAGAGAAATTTGAATTTGTCTTATTAAGAAAAATAAATACAATCACAAATAACAAAGATTTGGTAACATTATTATTAAACGAATCGAGTCTTATATCAGAGTTTCAAGATAAAAGCTTTTTAGAAATTGTAATAGATAATTTTGAATCTATGTTCAATATGTTTAGCTTTAATGAAAAAGAACAGAAACTTATTATTAGAATTATTATGGGTTCAATTTTATCTTTCCTATATCTACCTGAAACAGATTATATTAAACAACAAGAGTATGTTAAAACGATTAGCAACATGATTTTCAATTCAATAAATCTTGGAGAAATATAAAATGGTGAAACTTTTTTCAAAGTTGGGGAAAATAATAGACTCTTCTCCCATTAAAGTTCTTTTGCTAACTTTGCTAGTATTTGGAATAATGTTTGTTGGAGCTAGAGACATATCGTTTTCAACGGGAAATGAAACAATTGTGGAAGTAGACAATCCTATTTACATTAACAATCAACAAATGGAAGAAACCTTCGGATCTGAATCTATATTGGTTTTATTTGAAGGAGAACAAGACCAGCTACTATCAGTAGATAACATAAGAGAGTATTGGGAAATTGAACAAGAATTTAATAATGATGAAAATATCTTCTATATTATCTCTCCTGCTACTATAATAAATCAAATATCTGATATACAAAGTGAAACTATAAAAGAGAATCTTTTAGAAATGAGTCAAGGCTTAAATGAAGCTGGATCAAATTTAATTATGATGGGCGAAGAATTGAACTCTCAAGAATTGATGGATCCAAAAATTATAGAAGAAAAACTTAACTCTCTGTCTGGAATATCTACAAACTTTGACAATCTTATAAAAGGACAAAATAACTTATCAGACGGGATTACTTCTTTAGGTAGCGGTTTAGACCAAAGCTCTATTGGTATTTTAGAAGCATCAAATAAGTTAAACTCACTTAGCCAGACACTACCAGATGATAATCAGCTAAAAATTCAATTAAGTACACTTGCAGAAAATTTAGCAAAAAGCTCTAGTGGGATTGGTGCGATGAGTGACAATACAGCAAAGTTGGATCAAGGGGCAACTCAAACAGCACAGGCTTTAGAGAATATAAAGAATAATTTACAAACAGAAACAAGTTTATTGAAATCGCAAGTTCAAGTTGATTTTGATCCGCAAAAGATAAAAGAGATGGCAGCAGGTTTAATCGAAGTAGGAAACAACCTTAATAACATTTCTCAAGGTTTAGAAACTTTTTATGAGAAAAGTCAAATGATGATCGCTGATATTCCAACTACTCAAAGCGAGATAAATGAAATACTTTATTCAGATGGAAAATTAAGAGCTGCATTTTCTGAGGTTATGATAGATGAAAATCATTCACTAATGGTTTTCAAACTTAATGGTAATATAAGTGATAGTGTGAAAGATAGCTTAGTTGAGGATATAAGAGTCTCCATAGCAAACAGCAACTTCTCAAATCTTGATTATACTATTTCAGGCAAGCCTGTTTTAGATACAGCTTTAAGAACTGAGATGCAAAATAATATGCAAATGATGGTTATAGCAGCTGTGGCTATTATGCTAATAATCTTAACTTTAATATTTAAAGTTCGTTGGAGAATACTTAGCTTAGGAATTATCCTCGTTTCTGTGATCGCTACACTTGGGTTAATGGGATGGATTAATGTTCCAATAACTATGGTTTCAATGGCAGTATTCCCTATTTTGATTGGACTGGGCATAGATTATTCAATACAATTTCACAACCGTTATGAGGAAGAACAATCAGTCTCGAAAACTATAAAACACATAGGTAAAGCAGTTGCAGTGGCTGTAATAGCAACTTTTCTAGGGTTTATCTCTCTATATGCTTCACCAGTTCCAATGATACAGGACTTTGGGAAAATGCTGACTATAGGAGTAATAATTAGTTTCATAGGTAGTGTCTTTATATTAATGAGTATTCTAAAGTTAAGAGATTCTACTTATACTAAAATTGATGCAAATAAAAATACTGGCTATAAAGAAGGATTTATAGAAAGAGCTTTATCTAACATTACAAAAGGTGTTATTAAAGGATCTGTAGTGATTTTTATATTTGCCATCATTATTGCAGGATTTGGTTTTTCTTTTGATAGTTCTATTGGAGTTGAAAGTAATATTGAAAACTTTATGCCTCAAGACATGGAAGCTCTCACTGATATAAGACACATAAGAGATACTGTTGGTTCAACTGAACAAGTAGTACTATTTTTTGAAGGTGACAATATATTAGACGATGAAAATATTTTATGGATAGAAAACACGCAAGACGAACTAACAAGAAAGTATCACAATATTATTGTAGATACTAAATCTATTATGACACCTGTTGACAGTATGAGTATGTTTGATAGTGATCAAAGCTTTAGAGAAAAGGTTGAAAATTTACCTCCTTCTCAAAGAAAAATGTTTATTAATGAGGAAAGTACAAAAAGCAACCTCATTTTAGAAATCAAATATCTACCCACTGAAGACTTAGAAGAGTTCATTGTTAGCTTGAAAAATGATCTAGTAGGCGCTCCAATGAAAGTTAGTTTAACGGGTAAGAGTGTATTAGATGTTGAAATGGTTGATGGATTAACAAGTGGTAGAATTGAAATGACCTTGATTGGTTTAGGCCTTGTCTTTTTAGCACTGCTTGTAATTTATAGGAGTCTATTCAAAGCCATAATACCTCTTATACCAGTTGCTTTAATTATTGGAATGAGCTCTGGTACAATGTATTTGTTAGGGCTAAGTTACACACCTATTACTGCAACTTTAGGTGCTTTAATTCTAGGAATGGGAACTGAAATGACTGTTATGGTTATGGAAAGATACGTTGAAGAAAGAAAAAATGGTTATTCAAAAAAAGACGCTATGATAATTGCTATCAGCAGGATTGGCAAAGCAATTTTGGCCTCTGGCTTAACAACTATGGGTGGATTTTCTGTTTTAATTTTCTCTGAGTTTGTAATTCTTAAAGATTTTGGAATGATGACAGTGATTAATATTTTCTTAGCTCTGTTAAGTACTTTCATAATACTTCCAGCAGTTATATATCTCTTTGATGGCTTATTATTAACAAAAAGAGAAAAAAGAATTGTATTAAGAGAAGCAGAAGATTCTACACTTGATTAAATAAACAATTCAATAATAGCTGGCCATTCAGAATGGTTGGCTATTTTTTTATATAAACATTAACAATCTTTACTATAAAAGCACTTTATTTTACGATATATAAGCTAGAATAAATTGCAATAAGAGATAGTGAAATGAAACCCACGCTAAAAAAACTACAAAGAGATTGAAAGAGCAACTATAGAAATAATGGATAGACTTGGCTTTATAAAGTTTGCTGAACTTAACAATATAGTGCTAAATTTATACAAAGAAGAAATAAGAGTGTTGAAGATCTTTATAATATCTATTTGATAAAATTGACATTATAATCTAAAGAATTTTTTTTCATAAATTATCAACAACATACAATAATCTTGTCAACTAATATGTTAGAAAAAACCTCTTAAATTGTTTTTCAAACAATATTTAACACACTTTTTACTAAATAGTTTAAATATTCATAAGACTTTTGCTTAGTTATTTGATATTATAAATAAAGTGCAACTTGGGATTGAAATTGATCTCTAAAAACAAATAAACATGCCTTTCAATTAAATAGGTATAATTGTAATGCATGTTAACTTATTAGCACAAAAAGGAGAATTGTTGAAATGAAATTAAGTAAGAAAATTTTTAGTTTAGCATTAATATTTACTTTAGTATTAACTTTAGCTATTGGTTGCTCAAATGACGATGCAAGCGAGGATCCAGATGAAAACCCCGATACTGGTAATGGTGAATCAATTATTGATGAAGACTTTACTTACAGCACCGGATTAGATGAAAATGGCTTCTGGGAAGGAATCACTGCTTTAGATTATGTTACTTTACCAGATTATATGGGAATTGAAGTGCCTGAAGATGTTACAACAGTTTCAGATGAAGCTCTCCAAAATCAAATAGATGGCCTCTTAAATGAATTTATGGAGGAAATTGAAGTTACTAATAGAGACATCGAAGACGGTGATAAAGTAAACATTGACTATGTTGGAAAAGTTGATGGGGAAACTTTTGAAGGCGGAGATACTCAAGGCGAAGGAACAGATGTAATAGTAGGACAAACTAACTACATCGATGACTTTATAGAACAACTTATTGGGAAAACTCCTGGAGACACTTATGATATTGAAGTAACATTTCCAGAAGACTATGGTCAAGACGATTTAAATGGCAAGGATGCAGTATTTACTACTACCATTAATTATATTGTAGAAGAAGAAAAACCAGAATTGACTGACCAATTTGTAGTAGATAATTTAGGTGATGACTTTGGGTATAGCTCTGTTTCTGATATGGAAGAATCAGTTAGAAGTGATATGAAATCTTCTGCAATTTCGAATTATCTACAAAGCTTTTTGATTGAAAACTCTGAAATCAGTGAAGTGCCAGAGTCAATTAAAGATTATTCTAAGAATAATATGTTACTAGTTTATCAAGAACAAGCTGCTCAATACGGTATGAGTCTAGAAGAGTTTTTAAAAAATGGCTTAGGTGTTGAATCTGTAGATGACTTATTTGATATGTATGAAGACCAGCACATTCAGAATTCAAATATGTTCTTAGTTATGCAGGCTATAGCAGAAGATGCTGAGATAACTGTTAGCGAAGAAGATATGTCTGAATATTTTTCAAACCAAATGGGTGTTGATGATTTTTCACAACTTGAAGAGCATTATGGTGGCCCATACTTAAAGCTTAATGTTTTACATGCAACTGTTTTAGAAATGGTTGAAGAAAATGCAGTTTTAGAATAAATTATTTTTAGGGAACGGGAATTTACCTGTTCCCTATTTTTTTATCTCAGTAAATATTTCATGAACATTACCGTCAGGATCCTTAAAAAGAGCTGTTTTTTGACCCCAAGGCATTGTTTTAGGTGGAGAAATAAATTTCACATCTTTCTCTTTGAAATCTTGATAAGTACTTTCTAAATCTTCTTC
>JBKHBO010000002.1:0-90446 GCA_046542315.1 Clostridia bacterium | reverse complement strand
CACATTATTGATGCTGTAAACCCTGGTGACGTAGCTTTTTCAGATGCGTTATCAGATGGTGTTACATCTGTTCAGACTATGCCTGGATCAGGCAATATATTAGGTGGTCTCATGATTGCTATAAAAACAGCTGGAGACATTGTTGATGAGATGGTTTTAAAAAACCCAACTGGTATGAAAGCAGCACTAGGAGAAAATCCTAAGCGAAGCTATGGCATGCAAAACAAGATACCAAAAACTAGAATGGGTTCAGCTTATTTATTAAGAAAAGCACTAAATGAAGCTAAAGATTACATTAGCAAAGAAGATAAAAAATATGATTTAAAGATGGAAAATTTATCACTAGTGTTAAAAAGAGAAATTCCTTTAAGGGTTCACGCTCATAGAGCAGATGATATTTTAACTGCTATAAGAATTTCAAAAGAATTTGATATTGAAATAACTATAGAACACTGTACAGAAGGTCATAAAGTAGCAAAAGAGTTAGCAGAAAACAATGTTTGGGCTAACATTGGCCCTTCTATTTGGAAAAGAGCTAAGGTTGAAACTAAAGATATTACACCTAAGACTCCCGTAGTTGTAAGTAACGCAGGTGGTAAATTAACATTGATAACAGATCACAACATAATACCTCAGCAACATTATCGTTTGACTGCAGGATTAGCTATCCGGGAAGGCCTTGATAAGGAAGTAGCTTGGGAAGCTATTACTATTAATCCAGCTAAAGTAATAGGTATCAGTGATAGAGTTGGCAGTCTTGAAGTGGGTAAAGATGCTGATATAGCAATTTGGGATGGAGACCCTCTAGAGCTAACAACTCATTGTGTAATGACTTTGGTAGACGGAAAAGTAGTATTTGAAAGAGAGGGAAACTAACATGATTGCTTATAAGAATGCCATTATAGAGCCTGTATCTTCTAAAATAATTGAGAATGGTCTAATTCTTACAGAAAAAGGTAAAATTAAATACATTGGACCAATGAAAGAGTACTCAAAAGAGTATAAAGAAATTGACTGTGCAAATAAATATATTCTTCCTGGCTTAATAGATGCGCATACACATATAGGGATTTGGGGTGAAGGCGAAGGATCAAGTAGTGCTGATGGTAATGAGGCTACAGACCCAATTACTCCACATGTTAGAGCAATTGATTCTATTAATATTAATCACTCAAGCTATAAAGATGCTTTAGCTGGAGGAGTAACTACTGTATGTATAACTCCAGGATCATCCAATAATATCGGTGGGATGATGTGTGCTTCTAAAACTGGTGGCAAATCATTAAATGAAATGATAATTAATGAATATGTAGGTATGAAAGCAGCGTTAGGGGAAAACCCTAAAGGATTTTATGGAAAAGAGTTAAATAAGTTTCCTGCTACGAGAATGGGAAATGCCTATGCAATCAGAAAGACCCTTTCTAAAGTAAAAGACTTACTTGATAGAGATGAAAGTATAGATTTTGAATTGAAGCCTTTAGTAAAAGTTTTAGAAAAAGAAGTGCCTCTTAGAATTCATGCCCATAGAGCTGATGACATTTTAACTGCTATAAGAATTGCTGAAGAGTTTGACTTAGATATCCAAATTGAACATGGAACAGATAGTGCAAGAATAGCAGAAAAACTTGCATCTAAGAAGATTAAAATAAATTTAGGTCCTTCTTTTTGGAACAGAGCTAAAATTGAGACTCAAAGCATTTCTTTTAAGACTGCAAAAGTTTTAGACGATGCTGGCGTAGAATTCTCTATTATTTCTGACCACCCATTCTTCCCTATTCAATATGCTAATATTCAATTAGCTTTAACACATGCAGAAGGTTTATCTAGAGAACAGACATTAAAAGCTTATACATTAACCCCTGCAAAGTTTATGAATATTGATAACTTAGTTGGAAGTCTTGAAGTGGGAAAAGATGCGGATTTAACAATTTGGGATGGAGATCCATTCTCAATTTATACAAAATTAGAAAAAACTATAATTAACGATAAAATCTTTTATCAAGCATAAAAAATAAAATGGAACTAAAAAGACCAGCAGTTTTTTGCTGGTCTTTTACTAATCCAATACTTTTATTTGTTCTTATCAACTTTTCTCAATGCATATTTAACTCCCCAGAAAGTTACAAAAACACCTCCAATTATAGCTCCTAAATAAGCAGTAAGCTCATATCCTTCAATTCCTGTATTCTTGTAAATATCAAATCCGCCTAAAAATGTTCCGCCAATGATTAATCCAATAAATCCGCCTCCTAAGACACCAATAATAAGACCAATTAAACCACCAAGTATACTTGGTAATATCTTTTTTTCCATCTTTATTTTCCCCTAACCAAAATTATATTTATAAAAAAAAAATATTTTGACGAGATCTTACATCAGCAGACAACAGGATATCATTATTTCTGTAAATTTGCTTTCGAGAAAAACAAAAACAGCATCGCCATATCACAGTGACGATGCTGTTTTTGTAAATTACAAACTCTATTTGATCGCCCCTAAATGTGGCAAATTCTCTTACTTATTTACATAAGTTTATCAAATTCTTTTGTAGCTTTTATAAGATCTACTGTTACTCCCATATCTTTTAGAACCTCACCGATAGTTACTACTGCTTTTCTTAATTGTTCCTTTGTAGTATTTCCCATATGTCCTATTCTAAAAGTTTTGCCAGCAAAATCTCCTAATCCTCCAGCTAAAACTAGTCCTTTTTGATAACATTTACTTCTAAATTCAGAGTCACTAATTCCTTCAGGGTATGTAACACATGACATAGTTGCTGCTGCTATTTCTTCATCTGCAACTATTTTCATTCCATAAGCAGCTAAAGAACTCTTAATTGCTTTAGCATACTTAATATGCCTTTGGAATCTGCTATTTAATCCTTCTTCAAAGATAATCTCCATGGCTTTCTCATAAGCCCATATCATATTAACAGAAGGAGTAGCATAATATTTACTTGGGTCATGCATAATAGGCAACCATCTTTTAATATCAGCATAATATGCATTAATAGTTTCTAGTTTATCTCTAGCAGCTAAAGCTTTTTTTGAAAAAGCTATAATACCAAGTCCTGGTGGGACACCAATAGCTTTCTGACTTCCAGTTAAGACTATATCAATGGTAGCATCTTCTCCATAGTCATATCTCATGTCTTCTTGAATACCTGCAGTTGCACAAACTCCATCTAATATAACTAGAGATTTGTATTTTTTAATCTCAGGTATTAACTGTTCTAAATTGGCTTGTACGCCTGTAGAAGTATCAACGTGAGTAATTGTGACTGCTTTGTATTCATTCTCTTCTAAGGCACTCTTTACATCTTCTAAGGCAACATGCTTACCCCACTCTGCTTGAATAATATCATAGTTTATTCCAAAACTATCTGCAAGTTGGGTGAACCTATCGCCAAAATAACCGTGACTCAAGATTAAGATTTTTTCTCCTGGAGCAACTGTGTTCACTAAAGCCATTTCCATTGCTAACGTACCTGATCCTGAAATAATAAATACCTCTCCATCACATGAAAATAGTTTCTTTGTATATTCAAGTGAGTTTTGAAAGGATTTTACCATCCTAGGGTCAACATGACTAACTGTTTCTTTAGAAAGTGCTTCTAATATCTCTTTTTTAACAGGTGTAGGTCCAGGTATTAGTAGTAATTCTTCTCTCATAAATCAACTCTCCTTATTATTTTCTTAAATTAAATTAGCTTCTTCTAAAATACTTTTAATTGATTCTTTCACTTTTGGTGAAGCATCCATCATTGGCTTTCTAACATAACCACCTTGATATCCTAATAAATTTAATGCCTCTTTCAAACCAGCAATTCCATATTGAGCAGTTACTGCTTTATTAGGCTTAAGCAATTTATACTGACCAATTCTAGCTTCTTCATAATTTCCATTTATAGCATTTTCATATACTTCAACACATTGATTAGGCATAATATTAGCAACCGCTAAAGTACCACCTACAGCCCCTAAAGCTAAAGCTGGGAAAAGAAAAGACCCTGATCCAGCGAAAACAGAAAAATCATCTTCAGTGTTAGCACAAACTTCAGCTATTTGAACAATGTTCCCCGAGCTATCTTTAATACCAGCAATATTGTCATGTTTAGACAAACTGATTACTAAATCGCTAGACATATTTAATCCAGCATTTCTAGGCATATTATATAACATTATTGGTATAGGCACTTCGTCTGCTACACTAACAAAATAATCATGCAGTGCTTGATCAGACATGGCCCCTTTATAATAATGTGGAGTTAATACTAAAGCTGCATCACATCCAATTTCTGCTGCTTCCTTACTTAATGCAATTGTTTCTCTCGTTGATTCACAACCAGTCCCTGCAATTACCATTTTATCTTTACTTAAATTTTCTCTAACAAACTTCATTAAGTCTACTTTTTCTTGATATGACAAATATGCAAATTCACCATTTGATCCAAGAACTACAACACCAGCTAGTTTTGTCTTATTCCATTTTTCTAAATTAGACTTCATAGCATCGTAATCGATGATATCATTTTTAAATGGTGTTGGAATAGGTGCAAATATACCTTTAATCATAAATCCATCTCCTTGTATAATATATTTTACTCTTATATATTCTAGTTTATAGTTAAATATCCTTCCTATTAAGTGGTTTATTAAATATTTCCCTATAAATTACCCCCTTATGCGTGAATTCACTTTTCATTAGTGAAATCTCTTTTACAGGTAAAGATAAATTTATTTCATCCTTATCAAAAATATTATATTTCATTGAAGCATCTCTAGCTATTGTTATGTGAGGTAAAAACTCTCTTGTTTCTTTATTGATATCAGAAAACTCTTCTCTTATTAAATTAGCAATATTTGTTAAATTATTATTATGTTTTACACCTATCCATACTAACTTTCCTTTTCTAGTATTAAAATAATCGAAATGATTTAAATCTATTTTAAACGTTGAATACGGAATTAATAAATTTTTAAATCTTTCTATTAAAAGTTTTGGATCATTTTTTATACTACCTAAAAAGTGTATTGTTATATGAATATTTTCTCTTTTAACTTGTCTAAATTCTCTAAAGTTATTCCTAAGAAAACTTTCTGCATAACAAAAAATCTTTTCTTTAAACTCTTGTTGAAAATTAATTGCAAAGAATGCTCTCAATTTCTATTACACCTCTTTATTTCTCAGCCCAAGTATTAGCAATATTTACATCAACAACTACAGGTACTTTTTTTATATACTTATTACCGGCACTAACCATAAGGTTATTTACTATTTTTGAAATACTTTCTGCTTTATTTTCATCACACTCAACTATAACTTCATCATGGACAGTGTTAATCAACATAGTAGAAGAATTATCAAATTCTTCATGTAAATATATTAGTGCTAATTTCAAAATATCTGCACCAGTCCCTTGTACTGGTGTATTAAATAATTCAGCATAATGTCTTTTATCACTTTTGAAAAATCTTTTCCTGCCGCTAAGTGTCTCTAAATATTCAATATCATTCGAACTTGCTTTAACTTTATTGTGCCATATTCTTATCCCCTCATATTTTTGAAAAAACTTATAATATACCTCTTCCGCTTCGACATTACTCATTTCTATATTAAAACTACTACTCGCATATCGCACAAGACCTTTAGCACCCATACCATAAACTAGACCAAAATTAACAGCTTTTGCTTTTTGACGATCATCTTTTGTTATCCCATCAATGTCTTTATGAGTAATTATTGATGCTGTTATATTATGGATATCCTGATTTGACCTGAAAGCATTAATTAATGTTGGATCTTCACTTATTTCTGCAATTATTCGCAGCTCTATTTGACTGTAGTCAGCTATTATTAATTTTCTATTATTAGGAGCTCTAAAAATACTTCTCATCTCACCTCTGGGAATGTTTTGTAAATTAGGATTATGACTACTCATCCTCCCACTTGTAGCACCCATTTGGTTGTAACTTGAATGTACTCTCTTAGTTTTTTTATTTATATTATTTTCAAGAGACTCAATAGTACTGGTCAGCTTTTTATATAAACTTTTATACTCTATAAAGTCTTTTATCGCAGGATACTCATTAGCATATGCTTTTAACTCACTCTCACTAGTGTTCTCTGTATAAATCCCCTTACTAGCTAATACTGCACTTATTTGTTTGTAAGAGTTAATGTTTATGTCTCCAAAAAACTTCCTTAGAGAAATTGTTAAAGCTTGTAATCTTTCCTCGATCTCTTTTTTGAACTCATCAAGAATAGTTTTATCTATAAAAACACCATTATGCTCAATCTCAGTAACCGCTTTAGTACAATCAAATTCAAGCTTTGCAACCTCTACAAGTTTATACTCAATAATTTTCTCTATTTGTTTTTCTCTTAATGGTAGCAAAATTGCAGAATCTTTTGATGCGTAATCAAGTTGCATTCTTGATAAATCAGAATCTTGCCATGAACTGGTTTGCATGTCTTTATCTAGAAATAACCCCAATTGATCTTTGACAACTTCTTGTAAAGAATTACTTTTATAAATTCCATTATATATTAATTTATTTGCTAGCATTGTATCAAAAATATTTCCAAATTTTAGATCATATTTATACTTCAAAAATTTTTGTTCAAAAACTGCATTATGGATAACTTTTACTGGTTTTTCAGCAGAAAAAACATGCTTTAATGATTCTAAACTTTTTATTTTCTTCATGTCTAAAACATAAGTTAAATCCTCGCTAGGTGAAATCTGTATAAGTCTAACATCACTAAAATATGGATCAAGACCGGTTGTCTCAATGTCTAATCCAATAACATTCAGTTTTGCTAATTCAAGTGCTATAACTTCTAATTGCTCTTTAGTATCAATAATTTCCCATTTGGGTGTTTTAAATGAAGGAAGGTCAGATAAAGTTTTGGTTATATCCCCAAAACTTAACTGACCGCTCTCACTCATTTTAATCATATGCTTTTTCTCACTCATTAAAAACTTCCTATCTTAAACTTTCTATGACCTCTTCTATATAATCATATATTGGTTTATCATTATATTCAACTCTCTTATAATCTAATGGATCTAGTTTAACTTTGAAAAAATTCAGAATTATCTTATTGTCTTTAACTAATTTGTTTCTATCGCATAATGGTAAAAATAGCAACTCATAGTCTTCTTCTAGTTTAAGATCTTCGTTAATCTTACTCATAGCTAAAGTTTTTACTGGCTTAACCATATCTCTCATAAATGATAGATCATCCATCATCCACATATTGTTATTCCAAAATTTTCTTTCCAAAGAATTACCATGAAATTTTTCTCTATTAGATATAGCACTGAGAACCCTTCTAACAGAGTCTTCAGTAAACTCATCGTTGTAAACAAGTTTCATATTTTCATCATTTGCTATACTATTTATATATTTTTCTCCAACTTTCTCCCCCGATTTACCAGCTTCCCAAAAATAGATCATAGATTCCAATATATTTAAATTAAGTTTAACAGACATAGTACCTATCCTTTCTAAAAAATCTTTTGATATAGATTATCTTCCCAATCATTGTCAAGTTCTTCAATTAGTATAAATCCTTTTCTTTTATAAAGTATAGAAGCAGATTTAAATTTTCTAGATGATTCTAGCCAAATACCCGTAAAGTTATTCTCTTTAGCAAACTTTTCAGCAATATTATAAAGTTTGCTACCTATACCAAGCCCGCGATATTCTGGCAAAAGATAAAATCTTTTTAGCTCTGCTAATTCATCATCCTTTCTATCTCTAATTGCGATTGACCCAATTAATTTCTCACTATCTAAAGCAACCCAGAACTTTTCAGCACTTTTTGTATACGACTTATGATCTTTCAACTGGTTAATATCACTTTTAATATCTCCTACATCAAAAGTAAAGTCATATTCATTAAGTACATCTTGAATTAAGTTCATGAGTTGTGAGTGGTACTTCTTTTCAAATTCTTTAATTAAAATATTCATATTACTTCTCCCTCTATTACTATAATATCATAAAGTATTTATTTAGACATCATCTTTGCACACATCTAATAAAATGTTATTATTATTTAGGCAACTTTCCCGAAAGGAGTATTTGTGAAAAATATGAATATATATAAGCAAATCGCTGAAGAATTAAAAATTAGTGAAAAAAACATAAAATCTACAATATCTTTGTTAAACGAAGGAAATACAGTTCCCTTTATTGCTAGATATCGTAAAGAAGTTACTAATAACCTAACTGACGAACAAATTTACTCTATTAAAGATAAATATGAATATCTTCTAAAATTCAATGAGAGAAAAGCTAGTATTAGAGAAACAATAGAAGAAAAAGGCAAATTAACTAATGAAATAGAAAAGAACTTAGATGAAGCTATTACTTTACAAGATTTAGAAGACATCTACCTTCCTTTCAAAAGCACACGAAAAACCTTAGCTGATACAGCAAAAGAGAATGGTTTGGAACCTTTAGCTACAATCATATGGGATCAAGCTACAAATGAAAATCTTAATGATCTAGCAGAAAATTATTTGAATGAAAACACTTTAGAAGTTGATGATGCTTTAGAAGGAGCTAAGCACATTATTACATCTTGGATCAACGAAGATATTAACATAAGAAAAATCGTAAGATCTCTAACACTTTCTTACGGATATATAGAAACAAAAGCACTTAAAGATAATTTAGATCAGTATGAGCAATATGAAAAATATTCTCAAACGGTGTCTACTATTCCTCCTCACCGAGTATTAGCTATAAATAGAGCTGAGTCTGAAGAATATCTGTCAATTAATGTAATAGCTCCTGAGAAAGACATTTTAGTAAGAATGAAAAGAGATTTAATAAAGAATAACTTCATCAATAGTGATGTAAAAGAATTCTTAGTTGATTCAGTAGAGACTGCTTATAAAAAGTATATTAAACCGTCTATTGAAAGAGATGTGAGAAGACATTTGACAGAACAAGCTGAGAATAAGGCAATAGATAACTTTAAAGATAATTTATATAATTTATTGATGCAACCACCTATCTCAGATTTAAATATTATGGGTATCGATCCAGCTTATAGGACAGGCTGTAAAGTAGTAATTATTAATAAAACCGGATCAGTATTAGAAACTTATACGATTTACCCACACCAACCTCAAGTTGAAATTGAAAGTGCTAAAAAAAGACTCAAAGAATCAATCAAAAAACACGATATTAAACTAATAACTATTGGAAACGGCACAGCAAGTCGGGAAACTGAAACATTAGTAGCTGAAATATTAAGTAATTTTGAAAATGTCTCATATTTAATTGTTGATGAAGCTGGTGCTTCAGTATATTCAGCCTCAAAAATAGCAAGGAAAGAATTTCCTGACCTTAATGTTTCCATGAGAGGAGCTGTTTCTATTGCAAGAAGAGTATTAGATCCTCTCGCAGAATTAGTTAAAATTGATCCTAAGTCTATAGGTGTTGGAATGTATCAGCATGATGTAAATCAAAATTCTCTTGAAAATGCATTAGAGCAAATTGTTGTATCCTGTGTTAACTCAGTAGGTGTAGATCTAAATACCGCCTCTTCTTCTTTACTAAGATATATCTCTGGTATTAGCTCTAGTGTGGCTAATAATATTATAGATTTTAGAGAATCTAAGGGCAGTTTTACTAATAGGAGTGAACTTTTAGAAGTTTCTAGAATAGGAGAAAAGACATACGAACAATGTGCAGGATTTTTAAGAATTCGTGAAAGTAACGAATTCCTAGATAATACGAGAATTCACCCAGAATCTTATGATTTAACCTACAATATATTAGATAAACTAGGTATTTCTAGAGATGAAGTTAATGAAGAAAAGTCATGGCAAGATAAAATAGATTTTAACGAAATAAAATCAATATCTAAAGAATTAAATGCAGGAATACATACTGTTAAAGATATTATTAGTGAACTAAAGCGCCCTGGTCATGATCCTAGAGAAAATATGCCTAAACCGGTGTTTAGTAGACAAATCACTACATTTGAAGATTTATATGAAGGATTAATTTTGCAGGGAGTAGTAAGAAATGTAATAGATTTTGGAGCTTTTGTAGATGTGGGAGTTAAACAAGATGGCTTGATCCATATCAGCGAGATATCTAGTAATTACATTAAACATCCAGGAGAAGTGCTATCTATTGGAGATCAAATAGAAGTTAAAATAATAAAATTAGATAAAGAAAAAGGAAGAATTTCTTTAAGTTTAAAGTTTTAGGAGTAGAATAATTCTACTCCTTTACTTTATCTTCAATATATACATCTTTTATATTTTTTAATTCAATCTTTTTTTCAATTAGGCTGTTAATAGAAGAGTCTATCATGTCTTTTGTATCATATAAAGACTGCAATGTTTTCCAATTCTTTACTTCTTCATCTGAATATTCTAAGTTTTTTTCAATTTCAATATTGTATTGTGTTAATGCATTTATTAACTGTTGATGCATTTTCAAATCTTCATTAATATTGTTTGGGACTTTATTTTTTAGAACTTTCTCAAAATTTAAAATAATTTCTGTATGTTTTTGAAGTATCTCTTGTAGTGACTCAATTTCCTCATTTAGTTCACTTTCTACTTTATCATATCCTATCAAATATTCTTTAGATTCACCACTTTCTCTCAATTGTTTTTCTTTTTCATCGAGCATATTTTGATATTTTTGGCGTATACCATCTAATTCAAGTAGTTCCTTTTTAACCGCTTCAATATCTTTCAATAATATACTTAATCTTGAATCTAAACTTTCTTCATGTTCATTTTCAATTAAGTCGCTGTACTTTATCTCTAGTTCTGTCAGTTGGTCTATCAACTGATCGTATCTCTCTTTTTGATTCAATACATCTGACATTTGTGTTCCTCCATCAATTTTTAATCAATTCATTTAGCTCTTCTTCTGAGATTATTCTAATACCTAAATCTCTAGCCTTATCTAATTTACTCCCTGCATTTTCACCAGCCAAAAGAATATCCGTATTACCAGACACTGAGCTAGTGACTTTTGCCCCATGGTTTTCTAAAAGTGTTTTAATTTCACCACGCGTATATTGCTCTAATGAACCTGTGACTACAATTGTTAGTCCCTGTAGTTCATTACTTCTATTTCTATCAATATATTTCATATTGACTTGGTTATCTTTCAGCTTTGTGAGTAATTTTTCAGACTTTTCATCTTCAAAATAATCTACAATAGCATTAGCAACTACATCGCCTATATCATTAATTTTAGTTAGTTCATCAACTGTCGCATTTGCTAAGTTATCCATAGTCTTAAATTTCATAGCTAAAATAGTTGACAATTTTTTTCCAACATTTGGAATTCCCAAAGCTGCTATAAGCTTTTCAAGCGAGTTGTTTTTACTCTCATTAATTGCACTTATTATTTTTGCAGCAGACTTTTCAGCTATTCTTTCTAATTTTATCAGTTCATCTTTGTTCAATGCATATAAATCCGCTGGATCTTTTATTAATTTCTTTTCATATAGCATTTCTATTTGTGATTGTCCAAGACCACTTATATCCATTGCTGCTTTTGATACATAATAAATTAATTGTTCTTTAACTCGTGATGGACATAAAATATTTGAACATCTAATTGCTACTTCTTCACTTGATCTAATAACATCACTACCACAAAAAGGACAAGTGTCAGGAAATCTAAATTTTCTCTCACTTCCATCTCTCATTTCTACTAAAACTTTCTCTATTTGTGGAATAATGTCCCCTGCTTTTTTCACCACAACATAATCTCCAATACGAATGTCCTTTTCAATTATATATTCTTCATTATGCAGAGTAGCTCTTTTTACTACAGTTCCTGCTAATTCTACTGGTTTAAAAATAGCAGTAGCAGTCATCATTCCTGTTCTTCCTACATTTAATTCAACATCAATTAGTTGAGTTGTTGCTTCTTCTGCAGGAAATTTGTAGGCAACAGCCCATTTAGGATGATGAATTGTATACCCAATCTTTTCTCTATATTCAATACTATTCAATTTCAAAACTAATCCATCTATCATGTAAGGGAGATTAGATCTTTGCACACTAACTTCCTCAATGTAGTTTAATATGCTATCAACGCTATTAAATATTTTATAATCCATATTTATTTTAAAACCTAGCTTATTAAGGTATTTAAGAACTTCATCTTGAGTCAAGCTTTTCTCTTTAGGCATATAGTCATACATAAAGCAATCCAATTGTCTACTAGCAACTACTTTAGAGTCCAATTGTCTTAAAGTTCCTGCTGCAGCATTTCGTGGATTAGCAAAGAGCTTATTGCCTTCCTCTTCTCTCCTTTTATTTAGATCATTAAAAGAAGAATTAGGCATAAGAACTTCACCTCTTACATCAATGTTTTCTAAACTGTTTAGTTTTAATGGAACTGAATTGATAGCTTTTATATTTTGGGTGATTTCCTCTCCAACTACTCCATTACCTCTCGTTGCAGCTCTAACTAAAATGCCATTTTCATATACAATTGACACAGCTAGTCCATCATACTTATATTCTATAAGTATTTCTGGTGAATCTCTCCCAGTTTCTTCTTGCATCTTTTGATAAAAGTTTTTTATATCACTTTCACTAAAAGCGTTGTCTAAACTTAACATCCCATACTTGTGTTCTACTTTTTTAAACTCATCAGCTGGTTCATCTCCTACTCTTTGAGTAGGAGAATATGGCTTAATAAATTCTGGATATTTTTCTTCTAATTCTTTCAATTCATTCAATAAACTATCATAGATACTATCAGAAACACTAGGTTCGTCTAACACATAATACTCATAGGTATACTGGTTTAATGTTTCTATAATTTTATCAATTTTTTTCTCAATATCATTCATACATCTTAAACCTTTCTTAACTCAACAAACTCAATAGAAAGCATCTTTTTACCAACTTTCTTAAAGTCTATTGTAATAAATTCTCCTTCTAAATTAAGAACTTCACCAACACCAAAATGGTTATGCTCAACAATATCTCCAATATTTAAAACATTGTCTCCATTTACATTATCCAATTCTCTTAGTTTTTTACCTGGAGCAATATTCCTCATAGAATCAGTAATCTCATCATTCTTTATAAGTCTTAGTGGAGCAAATTCTGTTGCAAGTTTTCTTGTTCCACTTTGTAGAAAATCAACTTTGATTAGATTCTCATCAACCTCTAATACAATTCCTATTCCTAGTTTTTCATGCTCTACCTTATCTCCTATGTTATAGGGATTATCACTCTCAATAATTGTATTATATTCTTTGATTCGTCCTGATTCTGTTTGGTCATCTTCATTTAAAACTTCTATATATTCTTCTGGAATTTCTTTTAGGAATCTTGAAGGAGTGTTATAATTCATTTCACCATATTGTCTTCTAGATCTTGCAAAACTCAAGTATAACTCTTCTTGAGCTCTAGTCATACCTACATAACATAATCTTCTTTCTTCCTCTAAATCCTCTTCCGCATTGTCATTAAATTTATTACTAGGAAAAAGCCCTTCTTCTAAACCAACTATGAATACAACCTTAAATTCCAAGCCTTTGGCTGAATGTAAAGTCATAAGTGTTACACTGTCTTCCTCCTCCTCATAGCTATCAACATCAGTTTCTAATGCTATGCTGTTGAGGAACTCTTTTAAACCACCATCTGGATTTAAATCAGAGAATTGTTTTGCAACATTAATGAGTTCTGAGATATTTTCTAATCTAGTTTCTGCTTCAACATTATTCTTTTTCTTTAATTCTGCTAAGTCAGCCTCATAGCCACTTTTTATTGCTATTTCGCTAATTACTTCATGAACTGGGTTTTTTTCTTCATAATCTCTTAATCCTTCAATTAAATCTCTGAAATGATTTATTTTATTTTTGTAAGTTGAAGATAGGGTTTCAATATCCTCAGTTTTTTCACTTGCTTGGTAGAGGCTCAAATTATGTTCATCAGCATAATTTGACAACCTTTCAAATGTTCTATCTCCAATGCCTCTTCTAGGCACATTTATTATTCTTTGTAATCTTGTATTATCATGTGGATTAACTACAATGTTAGCGTATGCTAAAATATCTTGGATTTCTTTTCTATCATAAAACCTAACTCCGCCATATATTTTATAAGGAATGTTATGGTATATAAAAGCATCCTCTATAGGGCGTGACTGAGCATGAGTTCTATATAGTATTGCAACGTCTTTCCATTCATAATCTTTTGTAATATTTAGTTCCTTAATCATTTTTAAAACAAAATATGCTTCTTCCTCTTCATCATTGGCTTGATAATAATGCACTTTCTCTCCCTGCCCTTTATCTGTCCACAACTCTTTAGCTTTGCGATAACAGTTATTGTCAATAACAGAGTTAGCTGCATTCAAAATATTAGAGGTTGATCTATAATTTTGTTCAAGTCTGATTATTTTAACATCTTGAAAATCATTTTCAAAGTCCAAAATATTATTTAAATCGGCACCTCTCCATCCATAAATACTTTGGTCATCATCTCCAACAACACAAATATTCCTGTTTCTTTGGGTTAAAAGATTTACTAATACGTATTGTGCTCTATTTGTATCTTGATATTCATCTATCAGAATATGTTTAAACTTTTCTTGATACCTTTCTAAAATATTCTTATTTTCTTTGAATAATTTTACTGTATTCATAATTAAGTCGCCAAAATCCATTGCATTATTTTGTTTAAGCTTCTTTTGATATAACCTATACACTTCACCTATTGTGTTATCAAATGGTTTATCGCTATCTAAAAACTTTTGATAAGTCTCTAAATCATTTTTAGCACTACTTATAGCAGATAAAAATGTTTTAACTTTGTATTTGTTCTGATCTAAATTAAGATCTTTAATACATTGTTTTATAACTGTTTTTTGATTGGCTTGACTATATATAGTAAAAGGATTCATGTAACCAATATGTTGAGATTCTTGTTGTAATATTCTTAGACAAATGCTGTGAAATGTACCTATCCACATACCTGGAAATTTTAAGTCAAGTATGCCTCGAATTCTTTCTTTCATTTCATTAGCTGCTTTATTAGTAAAAGTCATTACTAAAATTTCATACGGAGAAACACCTTGTTTTATTAGATGTGCAACACGGTATATGATAGTTCTTGTTTTGCCACTTCCAGCCCCCGCCAAAATTAATAGTGGTCCTTTGTCGTAAACTACTGCTTCTCGTTGCTCCTTATTCAGTTCATCTAGGTACACAAAAAATCCTCCTTTAAAGCTAATTATATAATATTTAATTATTATTTTTGATGTTTGAATATTTATAAAATTGTGTAATTTATAAAATACTCACATATATATTTTAACACATTTTTAGTACAATAAAAAATGAGTCAGCATCAAGCTGACTCATTTATCTAAACTTTAAGATATTTCCATTTACCTTTTGCATATCTAATGCTAAACATTATTGATCTTACAACAATGTCAAATAACATACCAAGCCAAGCGCCTATTATTCCCATTTCCAAAACGAAAACACAAAAGGCTGCAATTGTTAACCTTACTACCCAAACTGAAGAAGCTGTTATATAAGTTACCCATCGAGTATCCCCTGCGCCTCTTAAAGCACCCGATAAAACTAAATTAATAGCAATTGAGGGTTGTGCCAAAGCTATCAACCTTAATGCCTTTGCACCTTGTTCTATTACTCCAGGATCATCAGTAAATATTCTCACAAAATGCTGTGGGAATATAAAGAATAACACACCCATTGTAAAAGCTACTGCTAAAGCCATGTTTCTGGCTATATAACCACTCTTCTCTGCTCTTTCAAGTTGCTTAGCTCCTAAGTTTTGTCCAATCAAAGTTGTTGCAGCAACTCCAAAGCCCCATCCAGGCATAAATGACAAAGATTCTGCTCTAATTGCCACTTGATGTGCTGCATAAGTTACAGTTCCTAAAGAAGTCAAAATCATTGTGAAAATAATTTGAGCAATTCTCATTGCTACGGATTCTACCATAGCAGGAATACCAATATTTAAAATTCTTTTTACTGAAGCTTTATCATAACTATAATCGTCTTTAAGAGTTAATTTAATAATACTTTTACCGTTTAATATTACTCTTGTTATTATAATGAATCCAACGACATGAGCAAGAGTTGTAGCCAAAGCTGCACCTGCTACTCCTAATTGTGGTAGACCGAATTTTCCAAAGATAAAACCATAGTTTAATATTGGGTTTACAATATTTATAACTATATTGACTACCATAGGTGTCTTTGTATCACCACTACCACGTAACATACTAGTAAATATCATAGTGAAAAAGTGGAAAGCTAAACCGAATGTTCTTAATCTTATATACCAAATTCCTAGCTCAATTACTTCTTGTTCTGCACCTAATAGGCGCAAGCCCCATTCAGCCAAAAAGTAAAAACTTATTACTGTAGTAACTGCTAAAGCAATAGTTAATATAACAGACTGTCTTGCAATCAAATGAGCCCCTTCGTTATCTTTAGCTCCTATGTGTCTTGCAACTAAAGCTGTAGTTCCTGTCCTAATTGCTGCAAAGGCAGTTGTAGCTAGCATTACAAATTGATTTCCTAGACCTACAGCTGCAATTGAGGCAGGGCCTAATCTTCCAACCATTGCCATATCAACAATTCCTGTCAAAGTTAATAATAGCATTTCTACTATTACTGGCCATGCTAAAATCCAAACTGTCTTTCTCAAATTTTCACTCTCAGTTAATAAAGACTTATCTACTCTTTTATTCATTATAAAACTCCTATATTTCGATTACAAAAATAATTACCTATAAAATCTACACGAGTTTAGATTATTAGTCAAGCGTAGTTAGTATAAAGAAGCATTTTAAAGTATTTTGTATTAAACATATTCTTTCTAAAAGGGAATACTGCTTTTTTATAGAATAAAATATAAAAGGCACATAAGTGCCTAATAATTTAGCTTAATTGGGACCAATTAAGCTTTTCTAACAAAGTAATTGTCTCTTTTAAGCCGCTTGCATCTTCTTGGTTAAATCTAGAAAGCTTTGGGCTATCAATATCTAAGACTGCTTTTAACTTATTGTTTACTATGATGGGTAGAACTATCTCCGATTTTGAATCTGAGTCACACGCTATGTGTCCTGGAAACGCATCAACATCATCAACTATCTGGACTTCAAGATCTTTGGCTGCTTTTCCACATACCCCTTCTCCTATAGCGATATGGGTACATGCAGGTTTTCCCCAAAAGGGTCCTAAAACTAGTTCATTGTTTTTGAACAAATAAAAGCCTGCCCAGTTTATTTCATCTATTAAGAGGCCAAATAAGCTTGCTGAATTAGCTAAATTTGCCAATGCATCTGGTTCATCAGATATAAGATGATTTAATATGTTGTTTAAGTATGAGTATGATTCACTTTTAGTTTTGAACTTTTTATTTTTGACTTTAAACATTTCAATCTCCCCCTAACCTTAATTGTCTTATTAATTATAACTATAATATTTTTATTAAACAAGGAGGAACAATATGGATGCTACTAAGATTTTGTACAATGGTAAGATTGTAACTGTAGACTCAAATGATTCAATTGTAAGTGCTATAGCTATTAGGAATAATAAAATAATCGATACGGGTGAATTTGAGAAGCTAAAAAAGTATCAAACTATAGATACACTTTTAATTGATTTAAAAGGAAAAACTGTCTTGCCTGGAATTGTTGATTCACACAATCACACTGGATCTGCTGGCAAACTTCTAGCTGGCGTCATGCTTTTTGGAGCTAAAACCATAAAGGAAATGCAAATGAGAGTACTTGAAAGTGTAAAAACAGCTAAACCAGGCGAATGGATATTTGGTGGAGGTTGGATAGAAAGTCAGTTTAAAGAATATCGTGAACCTAATAGATGGGACCTTGATGAAGTTTCTCCTAAAAATCCAGTAGTTTTATCAAGATTATTTGGTGCAATAGTTGTTAATAGTAAAGCTTTAGAAATTGCTGAAATTGACAAAGATACACCAGATCCATGGCGAGGACGTATTGCACGCAATAAAAATGGAATACCCACAGGTGTTTTATACAATGAAGCTGGTAATTTGGTAAGAGATATTATACCATCGGCTCAAGCAGGAATAACAGTTGAATCAGCTCAAAAAGATATCAAAAGAGCCCTTGATGAATATCAAAAATATGGCATTACAACAATTATTGATCCTGGTGTTTCCACTTTAAGACGTTATGCTTATCAAGATTTGTTAGATAAGAAGGAGTTAAATATTAGAATTAATATGATGCCTATCTACAATGGTTTATACGCTGCAAAAGGCAAAGACCTAACTCCTATGGTTAAAAACATGGGAATAGTTAATGGCTTTGGTAATGAGTGGCTAAACCTAGGTGCTCTTAAGATGGCTATAGATGGAGGACTGGGTAGTAAATCAGCTTTAATGTATGAGCCATACTTAGATGGGTCTACAAGTGATATCCCATTAAGGTTAGACATAGATAAACTTCCAGACTATTTTAAAATTGCACAAGAATATCATTGGTCTATTGGTATACATTGCTGTGGAGAAAAAGCACAAGATATTGCTGTCGAAACATTTGATCAAGTAATAAGTAAGAACTACAATCCTAAAGCTAGACACAATATAATTCATGGTTATTTCCCCAGCGAAAAGAGCTTAGAGTTAATGAATAAAAATAATATAGCAGTTTCGGCTCAACCAGGATTTATTTACGTAGAAGGAGACATATATTTTGATGTAATTCCAAAAGAAAAAGTATATCAGTTTAAACCATTAAATACTTACCAAAAAAATGGTATCTTAGTTGCTATAAATTCAGATATGACTTCAGCTCATTATAATCCTTTTTTAGTTTTATATAGTGCAATAACAAGAAAAACTTCTCAAGGGAGAAGCTTAGGTAATGATGAGGTAGTAACGAGACTAGATGCAATAAGAATGTATACTATCAATGGTGCAAAGTTAGCATTTATGGATGAAAAAGTTGGTTCATTAGAACCTAATAAACTAGCTGATATGATTGTTTTAGATAAGGATATTTTAACTATTTCTGATGAAGAGATTAAAGAAATTAAAGTTTTGTGTAACATAACAGATGGTAATGTAGTTTTCAATAATTTATAACTGTTTTGTACTTTAAAAGTAATACTGGCCCTAAAATTTTAGGGCCGGTATTACTATTTAGAAAATTTCAAAATAATACTATTTTGATTCAGACATTTCAATTACTTTATTCCAATACTCCTTCTTAACAGGTACAACCGAAAGCCTTCCCTGTCTAACTAAAGCCCAATCAGAAAAAAAGTCGTCCTCTTTTATTTCTTTTAGAGTAACTGGATTTTCTAGCTCTTTGACAGGCATTACTTCTACTACTGTATATTCACCGTCATCATATGATTCTTTACTTACTTCACATACACCAACAATTTCACGTTTTCTTCCTGTATGATAGAAAAACACTTTTTCACCTTTTTCCATCTTTTTCATATTATTAACTGCCTGATGATTTTTAACCCCATCCCATTTGGTTTTTCCCTCTTTAACTAAATCTTGATATGAATAATCGTTTGGTTCTGATTTTAATAACCACATAATAATTTATAGTCTAGTATAACTAAACTATGTCCTCCCTTCTATTTAATATAATAATTAAACCAACTTAAAAGTCTGTTATATCTATCAATTAAGTGGTAAGGTTTCTTAAACCCGTGAGGTTCATTTGGATATCTCACAAGCACTACTTCTTTTTCTAGATATTTAAGTGCAGTATATATTTCTTCTGATTGACCAATTGGACATCTATAATCCTCTTCTCCATGCACTAGTAAAAGAGGAGTGTCTATTCTGTAAGCATAATTAAGAGGTGATCTTTCAATTAACTTATGACTATTTTGCCACGGAGTACCTCCAAAGTGGAAGAATCCAAATGTATATCCAATATCACTAGTACCAAACATGCTATAACGATCTACTACACTAGCTCCAGCTATAGCTGCTTTAAATCTATTTGTTTGAGATATACTCCAACAAGTCATATACCCACCATAACTCCAACCAGTTATTCCCAATCTATCTTTATCAGCAATATTTTTGTCAATCAGGTAATCTACACCTGCCATTATATCTCTAAAATCTGCTCCTCCCCAATCTTCATAGACAGTATTAGCAAAATCAATACCATAAGATGCACTTCCCCGTGGATTCACATAAGTTACAGTAAAACCATTTGAAGCAAGTATTTGGGCTTGAAACATAAAGCTACTTCCATAGATTCCATGAGGTCCACCGTGAATAAATAGAATAGTTTTGTTTGGCTCATTTATATCCTTTGGTCGTAAATACCATCCATCAATAGGTAAATAGTCATCTCCAAAGAAGTTAAACCTATTTGCTTCACCTAGTTCATACTTATTTAGCCAGTTATTGCTTTCAATGACGATTTCTAACTTCTCATCTAGTTTATAAATTTGATCTGGTTTTTCAAGACTTCCCAAAGACAGCAAAAAGGCATTATCTTTAACATCAAAAGAACTCACTGTTTTCATAGAGTCATGGTAAATATTTTTTCTATTACTAAATAAGTCAATCTCCGCTAAAGTTGAAGCTCCTTTTTCAGGATAGATTAAATAAAAGCCACTACTATTATCTTTCCATTGATACATAGGTAATGAAGATGGATATCTTTCACCACTACTAGGTATCTTACAAACTACTCTGTCGAGATCTTTTGAGATATTTTTTACTTCAATTAATTCCTTTTGCTCATCTATTTTATATACATACAAATTATCAAACCACAATTTTCTATTATCATAATTTTGAGCAATAAAAGATAAGTATTTTCCACATGGTGAAATTTGTAAATTACTAATAGGACCCTTCCCTTTTACTTTAAGTTCTACTAGTTTTGTCTCCATATTTATTGAATAAATATTAGTAATAGAATTTTTCTTTCCCTCTTGGTGAGGATTAGCTAAAAAGAAGACATATTTATTGTCTTGACTAAATACAGGGTTTTTAACATCTAATTTAAAATCTGTGACTTTCTCTGTTTTAGAAAAAGCAAATTTATTGAATCTAGTAACAAATAATTGACTCTTTTTATTATCAAAGTAACCTTGGTCGTTAAATCTATATTTTATATCTGTTATTACTTTAATTTTCTCATCATATGCGTATTCATTATACTCTTCTTTAGGGCTTCCTTTATAACTATAGTCTGGCAGTTCTATTTTCTTTAGAAAAGCTAAATACTTTCCATCTGGTGACCAAGTGGGAATACCTGAAATATCTTGATATTCTTTTAAGATAATTGTTTCTTGTGTTTCATAATTCATAACTGCCAATACATTTTTTTTCTCTTTTTTCTTAATAAAAGCAATGTATTTTCCGCATGGAGAAAATTTAGGTTTAGTTGCATTATCATCATAATCTGTTAGCTTAATTTCGTTTCCATCGAGTGAATGTTTAAACATTGCTGTTTTTGCTTTACCATCTTTATAAATTCTTCTTATAAAAATGAAGGAATCATCATTAATTGACCATTGTTGATCACCTAATGCCTCGAATTTTAAAATATCATCTGGTTTTAGTTTCATCAAACTTCCCCCCATATATTAATATATTCATAATACTAAAGATATTAGATTGTGAAAAGAAATATTTGGATTTATTAAGTATGATGTTCGTAAATAAAGGATTTTAGCAATTTATGTCTAATAAAGAAACATATATATTACTTGAAAGGAATGATATTTTTGAACAATTACCCTGCAGAGCCATTTAAGATAAAGGTCGTAGAACCAATCAAAATGACAACAAAAGAAGAAAGAAAACAATTCATTAAAGAAGCTAAATATAATCTTTTTAGCCTTAAATCAAACCAAGTCTACATTGACTTATTAACTGATAGTGGGACTAATGCAATGAGCGATTATCAATGGGCTGGAATTATGTTGGGCGATGAATCCTATGCAGGAAGCAGAAATTTCTATAACTTAAAAGAAACTATTGCTGATATACTAGGATTTCCATACTTTGTTCCAACACATCAAGGCAGAGCAGCTGAAAACTTACTATTGTCTATCTTAGTAAAAGAGAATAATTATATACCTAATAACATGCACTTTGACACGACTAAAGCACATGTATTGCATAAAAAAGGACGCCCTGTTGACTTAGTAATTGATGAAGCTTTTGATCCAACTTCTAATCATCCTTTTAAAGGAAATATGGATCTAGAGAAACTAGAAAGTTTTATTAAAGATAAAGGGACTGAGGTTATTCCACTCATTCTTTTGACTATTACCTGTAATAGTGGTGGAGGCCAACCAGTGTCAATGGAAAACATCAAAGGTGTGAGCCAGATTGCTAGAAAGTATGATTTACCTTTTTACATTGATGCATGTAGATTTGCTGAAAATGCATACTTCATTAAAGAAAGAGAAGAAAAATATAAAAGTATATCAATAAAAGAAATCGTCAAAGAAATGTTTAGTTATGCTGATGGATGTACTATGAGTGCTAAAAAAGACGCAATTGTCAATATAGGCGGGTTTTTAGCTCTACGTGGTGAACATATATACAAATTAGCCAGCTCTCTAGCAGTATTATTTGAAGGTTTTCCTACATATGGTGGCCTAGCTGGAAGAGACTTAGAAGCTATTTCTCGTGGCTTACAAGAAGTTGTTGAAGAGAGTTATTTATCTTATAGGATAGGTCAAATAAAGTATCTTGGTAACAATCTTTTAGAATCTGGCATACCGATAATTGAGCCCCCAGGAGGACATGCAATTTATATTGATGCAAAGAGATTCTTGCCTCACTTATCTCAAGACCAGTTTCCTGCACAAGCATTAGGCGTTGAATTATATATTGAAGCAGGAGTTAGAGGTGTTGAAATTGGTACAGTTTTAGCTGGTAGAGATCCAGAAACTGGGGATCATGATTATCCAGAATTAGAACTACTAAGATTAACTATTCCAAGAAGAGTTTATACAAATAATCATATGGATGTTGTTGTTAATGGATTAAAAAATATCTATGATAGAAGAAAAACTATAACAGGTTTGAAGATTACATATGAGTCAGACATTTTAAGGCATTTTACTGCTGAGTTCGAAAAATTAGAGTAAAAAAAAGGCACGAATTTATCGTGCCTTTTTATAATATTTTGCTATTATATCTAATGCTCTCTCTACATCATTCATATTATTATAAATATGAAACCCCATTCTAATACCTGTTCTTCTTGCGCTTAAATACAGCTTATTCTCTCTAGCAAAGTCCTCTAACTCTTTTGCATCTTCTTTATCAAAGCATACAATATGCTTTAATCTTGGATCATCTGCAGACAATTTTGTTTCTATTCCTATTTTATTAAGGCCTATTATCATCGCTTTTGCTAGCTTGTTTAAATGAGTCCCTATTTCTTCAATTCCTAAATCAAGAATTATATCCAGCGCTGCACTCATTGAAGCCAATTGTGAAATATTAATAGGCATGGGTTGTAGTTTATCAGCTGATGATATTAAAGAATAATCAAGTACCGGGAATAACCCCCTATCAGAAACATTAAGCATAGTGACCTCATCCGGGGAAAGTAAGTGAAGCAAATCATCGTTAACGTACATAACTCCTCCACCATGAGGTGACATTAAACCTTTGTAAGAAGCAGTTGCTAGCGCATCTACTCCTAATTCTTCCGGATATATAGGCAAGAATCCAAATGCTTGAATAACGTCTAATACGATATATACTTGTTTATTTTTTAATAACTCTTTTAGTTTTTTAACATCGTTATAAGCACCTGGATAAAAGCTGACTAACGACACTGCAATAACCTTAGTATTATCATCAACTAAAGAAATGATATTATTGATGTCTATAAAACCGTTTTCTGATTTGGCTATTTTGATATTAACACCTTTATTCTTTAGCTGTGCCCAAGGATAGAAATTGTTTGGGTGTTCTGATTCAGATATGATTAGATTGTCATTTTCTTTCCAAGGAAAAGAATTAGCAATTATACTTAACCCATGTGATGTGCAATTAGTGCAGGTTACATTTTTTGCATCTACTTTCAAAAGTTTTGCTACCTTTTGGTTAACATCTTTTCTTAACTTATCGTTAGTTATATCTACATCAAAATTTTCCCATCCAGTAATAGCATTATGAGCATATTCAGCTACTGGCTTTACGTATAAACCTCTTGCTGGAGTTTCTAGATATGTGACTTTATCTACCATCGGTGCAAGGCTTCTAACACTATTAAAATCCATTATTTTACCCCTTTTCATATATATTTATACTAATATTTTGTTATAATACAGTTTAGGTGATTAAATTGAACTTAATTTTACATGGCTTTCTCATGGGATTTGCTTATGTTGCTCCTATTGGAATGCAAAATATGTATATCATAAATAGTGCGATAAATTATAATAGAAAAGATTTGCTTATTACAATTGTACTTACAATAATTAATGATGTTAGTTTAGCAATATTCTGTTTTTTGGGTATAGGAAGTATTATTACCCAAATTCCAAATGCATCATCAGCTATGTCTTACATAGGATTTATAGCTATTCTTTTTATTTCATACAGCATATGGAATAGCCAAGTTGATTCTAGTAGTAAAGATACCATAGCAAATAAATCTAAGTTATTAATTACTCCATTTGTAATTGCCTGGTTAAATCCACAAGCAATATTGGATGGGTCAATTATACTTGGCAGTATGTACTCTACTATTTCAAATAATGCAGATAGGACTATGTTTATAATTGGTTTTTCAAGTTCTTCTATTATTTGGTTTAGTAGCCTAGCTATCTTTATTCATTTAAGTAAGAATAAAATAACTGCTAATTCACAAAGATTATTAAATAAAGTATCTGCTATAATATTATTATATTTTGGTATTAAGCTACTTCTCTCCTAAGTATTTAACAGTTGTTTTTCTAGCAAACTTATTAACACCAATTACTCCTAATATGATCATTAGCCCCCCGATAAAATGAAACCAATAAAATGGTTCTCCTCTAAAAACTACTCCAGCAACTATCGATATTATAGTTGTTAAGTTTGCAAATAGAGAAGCTCTAGCAGCAGGGATTTTAGAGAGTGTATAATTCAATAATCCAAAAGCTATAATCGAAGATAAGAATGCCAAATACAACAAGGCTGTTATAACATTAGTATCCATAAAAGGTTCAAAATAATTACTTGCTCCCACTTGAGAAATACCTAAAATATTAAAAAATATTGCGCCTACAATCATCATAATATAGGTTAGCTCAAAAGGTTTATAATTAATTGATAACTTTCTTGAAGAAACACTAAAACCTGCTCCTGCTAAGACTGCTCCCATGATAAACACATAGCCAATCAGTTTACTATCACCATTAACACCACTTTGCATTAAAGTGATTATTAATACCCCTGCAACTGAAGATATGATGCATATTACCTGCTTAAAATTAACATATTCTTTTAGGAAAATAGCACTGAATATTGTTACAAATATCGGAATTAGTGCAATCATCATCCCTGCTTGGGAAGAAGTTATATTCTTAACTCCATATATTTCACCCGTGAAGTAGGTTATTGGTTGTAACAGTGACAAAAATAGTATAGGCTTAATGCTTTTATTTTTGTAATTGACTTTAACTATTTTAAGCTGTATGAGTAATGTCATTAAAAGAGCAGCAATTAAAAATCGCAGCCCTAAAAAATGAAATGGTTTTATATGATCTAAGACATTTTTTGTTACCATAAAAGACAGACCAAATATAGATGAATATATAAGGCCTGAAATATATGGTTTATATTCTTTTAACAATTATATCGCTTCTTTCATTTAGGGACCTACCTATTATTTTTTTGTTTTTCCTCTAAAGCTTCATCTACAATTTCTTCTAAGTAATGTTCAACTTCTTCTACATCAGAAATTATAGCTACTCCTGTAACAGGCTTCCCTAAAATTATCTCTTTTATTTTATCAAAAAATCCCATTATTTCACTCCTCCTATAACATGGTCCACTGAGGACTGGGTTTAATTTTTTTGGTATCTTTAGCTAGTTTTCCTTCAATGAATATTTCATTCTTGTTATATTCATCAATAACACAATATTTGTATACTAAAAATATCATATTTCTATAGTTATGATAATCAATCTTTTTCAAAATAGCTTGTCTATTCTCATAAAATTCTCTAGCTATTTTATCTAATTTTTCAATTTTTGATATAAAGTGTTTAGTTAAATCTGATAATTCTGTCTTACACTTTTTAACATCTTCTAAAGTAATTTTTGGCAGATCTATATATGGTACTGCAATATTAGCATCACCAGTTTTAGTCTTGTAAGCTTTTAATCTATTTAATAATACCAATGCATTTTCATATGCCGTAAATGTATAATCTTGATTAATTGATTCTAAAGACTTTATTACTGCTTTATCATTTAAAGTATCATTTAATGTATCAGGATGACCTAATTGATTAGTTTGCCAGTATGATATAATTTCATTACCTTTAAGAGGAACTATGCCATTTATAAATACAGGGCTTAAATCAATATCTGTTATTATTAAAGCTGCAGGTTCATCTGGATGATCACTTGATTTCATCCAAGCATTGAACCATAAAACACCCAGAATAATCTGAGATACAAAATTATACCCAACCTCATCCCAATTTTCAAATTTATCCTTTATTTTCCTTATATGCTCAAGACCACACAAGTCGTCTTTTAACTCAGCAGTTATACGCTTTTGGTATTCCTTTGCTACGTCTGCAGTTAGAAGTGGGATTTTTGGGTAAAGAATATCATTTTCTTGCTCTGTTATATTATTCATTGATAGCCATTGTTCCATAGTTTCAAAATCTTCTTTTTCTCCAGTTTCCCACTTACACATATATTTTAGAGCTCGAGGAAATAAAGCATAGTAAAGTGGTCCATCATATCTTTCAATAGCTATCCTTGCATTAAGACCCCTTAAAAATACTCTTGTTGATTCCATTATTCTAACCTCCCAGCTGGTACTAAGTTTGTGAGTGGAACCGTTACACTTTCTCCATCAATTATAACAGTTGCAACCAGTACTTTAATTAAAGAAGGTAGTTTCTTAGGTTGACTGTGGATTTTTTCTAAAGTCCCTTTTTTACCATGCAAATTACCACTTCTTTTAATTTCTACAGTTTTACCTTCACCAACTTTATCTTCTATAAACTCAAAATCAACTTTCATTTCTGAATCTGGTGTTAAGATTAATTCTGGCCTAATTGCACCAGCTCTAATATGTGTAGATCCTCTCATTGAAACCCATTTGTCTTCATATTCTTTTACAAAATCAATAATCTCTTTCTCAATTGGTTGTTCAATAAAGCCTTTTACTAAAAGTAAGGCAGTATTAATTGATTCGTTTCCAGTTATTCCAGGAACGAAATCAATACCAGCAAATTCTTCAATTTTAGAGAAAGACAAACTATTCGTTATTATTCCATTAACACCTAGCTTGTCTGCTGCTTTTATTGCTTCTATAGTTACTCCGCTAGGTATAAATAGAATTTTACCTTTATAACCTTCTTTTATGTCTTCCTCAGTGAATTTCCTCTTTAATGTGATTACTTTTAAGTGTCCCTGTTTTTCTCCACCAAGTCCATATGCTCCTTGTAATTGATATACTTGCCCTTCTACTGTAACTGAGTCATGACCATTAGTATCAACTATTTCTCCAGGAATATATGCTTTTAACTCACTATTAATTTTAATAGCTGAAATGACTATTACATTGTCCTTAATCGACTTAACTCTTCCATAAACTTTGTTTACTATTCTTTTATTTTTGTTCAATTGAAAGACTACCTGCGAAGGGATGAGCAAGTTTCCTACATTTACTAATATTTTTTGAGAAAGAATATTTGCTTTTTCATCTGGGTAGAGCTTATTTAAATCATATACTACATCTGCTTCAGAATTATTATCAAGCGGTATATAATCCCTTATATACAACATTCCCAAATGCTTTGATATAATTCCAATAACACCCTCTACTGGTGAAATGCTAACATATGGCTTGTAGAATATATTATTAATGGCTAACATATCTCCTTTTTGCACATGCTGCCCTTCTTCAATAACTAGTGCTTTTTTTAACTTGTCATACGGCAAACTTAAATTACTTGCTACCGGAATTTTATATACTTTACCCGGAACATAATCTAATTCTGCTATTATATCATCTGCTTCTACCTTATCACCGATTTCAACTAACAGTTGACCAGGATAAGGAAGTATTCTTTCTCGCTTAATCTTCTGATATTTCATTACTCTTCCCTCCTAACACTTTCTATTTCTTCTGCTGTGAAAGATCTGGATTCTATGAGCCAGTCTATTAACTGTTCTTGAGTAAATTCTTTATTAGATAGAGTATTTCTCATGTCAATAACAAGGCCTGATTTTCCTCCAGTTACCTCATACTTTGCTTCTTTACCAGATCCTTGTCCAACATCAACCTTTCCAGAAGGTACAACTGTTATTAGAGCTTTCTCATCTTCTTCTAAATCGTAAAATACTAACTTACCTGCTTTAATTTTATCATTTACATCATTTGTGCCTATAACACCTTTTATAGTCACAGCCCAATCCTTCTCTTTTAACTCCCCTTTTCCGCTAATAGCGGAGCCAAGAGGTATAAAACAATCTTTTAATAGTACTTCTAGTGCAATATCTGGGTAATGTTGTGACAGTACTCCTAAATGTGGCATCATAAAAATACTATCTACTGCTAATTCTGTTTTTCCTATATATTCTGCTGAATCAAGCAACATAAGGGCTGCTTGTTCTCTTCTAGGGGCATGTGACAAAACTCCTCCACTACCAATAATTAACCCTATTCTACTCATCTCTAGAAGAGTTTCTGTTTTAGTAAATTCTTTTACTTTTTGCTCTTCAGTTTTCAAAAAGTCTTTTGCACTACCCTTTTTAGGTAAAGCTGTAATAAGATCACGATGGTGATTTACAGAAATCCTTAATGCTTCTCTTGCAACTGCTTGCTCTATTAAAAGTTCCTTTAATGAAACAGGTAAAGTTGTTGGAAAAAGCATTTTTGTTGCAATCATATCACTGAGTTTAGTGTCATCTATTTCAAATGGTAACCACCGCTTAACATTCTCTAACCCTACTTGTTCTAAAACATTACCGATACTATAAGACATTCCCATATTAGCACTTACAGTTCTATTGAACTTTTCATCAATAACTGAAAATATATCAGTAGTAGCTCCACCGATATCTGTTCCTAAAATATTTAGATTTTCTCTTTTAGCTAATATCGTCATTATATTACCTACTGCTTTAGGAGTTGGTACTATATCTGCTACTGCTGCATCACTGAGTTGTTTGTATCCAGGAGCTTGTTGCATTACATGGCTTAAGAATAGCTCATGTATCTGGTCACGTGCAGGAGATAAATTCTCATCGTTCATAGTTGGTCTTAAATTTGGAACTACATGCAAATCATAGTTAGATGACAAAGTGTCTTTTACTAAGTCAGCTGCATCTTTATTCCCTGCATATATAACAGGTAATTTCATGTCATCTCCAAATCTAGGTTTAGGATCAGAAGAGTTAATTATATCAGCAAATTCTAATGTAAAATCAACACTCCCACCATCTATTCCTCCGGTTAGAAGAATCATGTCTGGTCTTGCTTGTCGTAAAGCATCAATTTTCTCATAGATTGGTCTTACATCATCAGTAGAAATTGTATCTAACAAAATAGCACCTGCTCCTAAAGCAGCTCTATTTGCACTAGCAGCAGTGATTTTACTATAGAGTCCAATTACAAGAACTTGTAATCCACCACCAGCGCTACTTGAAGTATAATAGTCAATTCCTTCAACAGTTAAAGTTTTTTCTCCTTCTAGTTTCCTGTCCAAAATCTTTTCAAGACTTTGTATTGCGTTTCTAACACCTATATTTACATCTTCGAAAGGTTCTTCAACAGTGGTTGGGGATTCTGCCCTGTCTACTAGTCTATATTCTCCATTTATTTCTTCTATCAAGATTGCTTTGGTTGTTGTGCTACCAACGTCTGTTATTAAAAAAGATGGCAATCTTATGACCTCCTTTATATACTACGTCAATATTCTTTCTTTTCTATTCTATCATATATACTACATTTTATAAAAGATTAATACTCAGTATGATGTGATATAAATAAAGCTTATTTCAACACATCAACATGACACAATCTACTTAACAAGGTCATATCATACAATTGAAATAAGCTTTATTTGAAATTACTACATTTTATTAACATAATTACTCTTCTTAAATATCACTACATATTTCATAGACAGGATTTACTAACTCTAGTAACTCTACCTTTAGTTCATTTAGTATTTTGTTTGTCTTTTCGATATAATCATCGTTTTTGATAGAAGCTAAGTTTATTCGAACATTATAAACTCCCGCAAAATAACTAGCTTCTGCCAATCTTGCAGCTACACCAGCGTCTGTTATTGCATTTTTATTTCCATTGATTGCAACTTTATTACTAATAGAAGCTATCTTTACGCTATACCTAGCAATTTCTAAGGGAACTTCACAAGCACCCATCATAGCATGTTGAATAGCTTTGCTTCTTAATTTTTTTTCATCTTGAGTACTTTTAGGCATTTTGAAAGCTTCCATTACTTTGTTAAATGCTTTAGTATCTTTATCTACTAATATTAGTAAGCTCTTAGTAAGTCTATTAGCTTCATCTTTTATCATCTTCATTTGTTTTTCTACTTCATGATATTTTTTCTTACCAATTGTTAGATTTGCCACCATCGACACTAAAGAGGATGCTAATGCTGCTGCTAATGCTCCTGTACTACCCCCACCTGGAGCAGGAGAGGAAGAACTTAACTCTTTGCAAAAATCTTCAAGTGATAAATCCGTTAATTTATTTGTCATCTAATTCACCTCAAAAATCATTTTTCCGCTTTTGTAAACTTTTTTAACATGATTCTTTCCATATCTGTAAATAATATATTCTAAATTATCACTGTCCCAAATAATAAAGTCTGCATTTTTACCAATATCTAAACTTCCTGTTTTATTTGCGACATCAACTGCATAAGCAGCATTTATCGTACAAGCATTTAAAATTTCTTTAGGGTTCATTCTTAAATATAAATAGCCTAAATTAATAATCAATTGCATATTATCAGAAGGACAGCTTCCAGGATTAAAGTCAGTAGCTAATGCAACAGCTACATTCCTACTTATAAGCTTTCTAGCAGGAGCATACTCCTTCCTAAGGTAAAAGGAAGTACCAGGCAATAAAACTGCTACAACATCTGTTTTACTTAACTTTTCTATCCCTTTATCTGATACTGCCATCAAATGATCTGCTGAAGTTGCTTCAATAGAAGCAGCTAACTCTGCTCCACCTATAGAAATGATTTCGTCTGCATGTATCTTAGCTTTTAGTCCATGACTTTTTGCTGTCTTCAATATTTTTTCAGATTGCTTTATATCAAACACCCCTTGCTCACAAAAAACATCACAAAAATCTGCCAGATTCTTTTGAGCAACATGAGGGATCATTTTTTCACAGATAAACTTTACATATTGATCAGGGTTTTCTTTAAATTCGATCGGAATAGAATGTGCACCCATAAAAGTATTTATAATATCTACTTCGCTCTCTTCATTTAATTCTTTTGTAATTTTTAAGCATTTTATCTCATCATCAAAATTAAGACCATATCCACTCTTTGCTTCAATAGTGGTTACTCCAAGGCTTACAATGTGTTTTAAATCCAACATTGCCTTTTCTTTTAATTCATGATAATTTGCATTACGAGTATCTTTAACTGTGCTTGCGATTCCTCCTCCAGAATTGTGAATTTCCATATAAGAAGCTCCTTTAAGCTTCAATATAATTTCATGTTCTCTTGAACCTCCATGGACTAAATGTGTGTGAGGATCTATTAATCCAGGTGTTACCAGACTTCCTTTACAATCAATCATTAAACACTCTGGTATATCTTCTAAATCTCTTGTTAGTTTTTTAATTTTACCGCCTTCAATCAGCATATGTCTGTACTCATTTAATTCAGATTGTTTAGTGCCCTTAAGCGGTTTACCATCATCTTTAGCAGTTAAGATTTTAGCATTTATAATGGCATATTTTTCATTCATATCTTAAAGTCTCTTTTCAAGAACCTGATCTTTTTTAAATCCTTCTAATTGCAAATAATAACTAGCACTATTCACCAATGCATCCATAGGCAACAATCCAATTATCTCACTACCTACTACATTAACTCCATAGCGTCTAGCTTCCATTTTTACCATTTCAAAAGCTCGATAGATTGCAGTTTTTTTGTAATTTGTTAAATTCATACTTACTTGTACTATATTTCTTTCTTCTAATTTAACACCCATAGCTTTCACGTTTGCTAATCCACCACTACTCTCTCTTACCTTCCTTGCAATTCTATTTGCTAACTTGATATTTGATGTGTCTAAGTTAACGTTATATGCTACAAGAAAAGGTCTTGCACCAACTACGGTTGCTCCAGCTGTAGGATGAAGTTTGGCTTCTCCAAAATCAGGTTTCCATTTATCTAGCTTTATTTTTTCCTTAAACCCTTCATATTCGCCTTTTCTTATGTATGATAGATTTTGTCTCTCAGGCTTTCGTGCTGCATTTTCATATAAATATATAGGTATATTTAACTCTTTAGAAATTTTTTGTCCAAGTGTCTCTGCTAGCTTTACACACTCGCTCATTTTCACATTATCTACAGGTATAAAAGGTACTACATCGGTAGCTCCCATTCTGGGATGCCCTCCCTGATGATTTTCCATATCTATTAACTCTGTAGCTTTTTTAATTGAGTTAAAAGCTGCTTCTAAAACACCTTCAGGTGTTCCTACAAAAGTCACTACTGTTCTATTATGATCTTCATCAGAAGAATAATCTAAAAGAGTTACATTCTTTACTGCCCTTATTTGATCAATAATTTTTTCGATTACTACAATATTCTTTCCTTCGCTAAAATTTGGAACACATTCAACAATTTTTTTATTCATTCTATACTCCCTTACTTTTCTTCTATTAGTTTATCAATAATTGCTTCGTCTACAATATAAGGTAACGTGACATGATAATCTTTATTCTCTTTGTTAAACTCAATAGTAGTTTTCAGTGCATTGTCATTACGAGCCCAACTTCTTCGAGCTACGCCGCCCATAACATCCCATGTCATTGAGCTTTTAATAATTTCGTCTACTCTTTCACTACCATCAAGAACTAATCCAAATCCACCGTTTATGGCTTTGCCTATACCCACGCCACCACCATTATGTAGTGCAACTAAACTCATTCCTCTTGCTGCATTTCCTGCATAGCATTGTACGGCCATATCTGCTGTAATGTTGCTACCATCTTTGATATTAGATGTTTCTCTAAAAGGAGAATCTGTTCCTCCTGTATCATGGTGGTCTCTTCCAAGCATAATTGGTCCAACTTCACCTTTTCTAACCATTTCGTTAAATTTTAATGCGATATTCACTCTACCCTTTGCATCTTGATATAAGATCCTAGCCTGAGTTCCTACAACTAATTTATTCTCATCAGCATCTCTAATCCATGCCCAATTATCTCTATCTTGGAATCGCCTTTCTGGGTTTATACAGTCCATTGCTGCCTTATCTGTATTTTTAAGATCTTCTGATTTTCCTGAAAGACATACCCATCTAAAAGGTCCATATCCATAGTCAAATAACTCAGGTCCCATTATATCTTCAACATAAGATGGAAATATGAAACCATCATTTGTATTTTCTTTATTCTTAGCAATCTCTTTGACACCAGAATCAAACACTGCTTTCATGAAAGAATTCCCGTAGTCAAAGAAATATGTCCCTTTATCAACTAATTTCTTAATTACATAAAAATGTCTTTTTAGGCTTTCATCTACTAATTCTTTAAATTTTTCTATGTTATTATCAAGCAGTTTTGTTCTTTCTTCAAAAGTGATACCTTGAGGACAATAACCACCATCATAAACTGCATGGCAAGAAGTTTGATCTGACAAAAGATCAACCTTTATATCTTTTTGCAAAGCATACTCTAATAAGTCTACAATATTACCATGAAAAGCAATTGCTATAGGATTTTCCTCATTAACGTTTTGTAGAGCAATATCAAATGCTTCTTTTGGTGTATTTGTGACTGTATCAACCCAACCTTGTTCAAATCTTGTCTGAATTCTACTATAATCAACTTCTGCAATAAGGCCTACTCCTCCAGCAATCCTTACAGCTTTGCCTTGAGCACCGCTCATTCCTCCTAAACCAGACGAAATCATCAAAATTCCTTTTAGATCTTTATCTTCAGGTATTCCTAGCTTTGATCTTCCAGCATTTAATACTGTACTATATGTACCATGTACAATTCCTTGTGGTCCAATATACATCCATCCACCGGCAGTCATTTGCCCATAGTTTGACACACCTAACTGCATAGCTCTATGCCAATCATCTTGATTATCAAAAGCACCAACTAATAAGCCATTAGTTATAATCACTCTTGGAGCTTTCTTTTTTGATTTAAATAAGCCTACAGGATGACCAGATGCAACAACTAATGTTTGTTCTTCACTCATCTCTTGAAGATACCTTTTTATCAATTGGTACTGCATCCAGTTTTGACAAACTTGGCCTGTCTCTCCATATGTAACTAATTCATAAGGATAAAGTGCTACATCAAAATCTAAATTGTTATCGATCATGACTTGAAAAGCTTTTCCTTCAATACAATTACCTTTATATTCACTAATTGGTTTTCCTTTTATTACAGATTTTGCTCTAAATCTATAACCATAAATTCTCCCTCTAGTTTTTAATTCTTCTAGAAATTCAGGGGCAAGCTTCTTGTGCCATTTTTCTGGAATATAACGTAAAGCATTTTTTAGAGCTAATTTTGTATCTTCTGTGGTTAAGGTAAATTCTCTTTTTGGTGCTCTTCTTATGTTTTCATCAAATGTAGGATAATCCGGCAGTGAATCAAATATACTATCTAACTTAATTCTCATAGCATCATCGATTGATTTGTTCATAATAACCTCCTATATTTTTTGATTTCTTATAGCATCAAGTAAAACTTCTATATCAGTATTGACAACTCTATCATCTTCCAGTGGATCAACATACTTTCTAATATTATTGTATGTTACTTTTGTATTTTTTCCCAATAATTTTGAACCTAAAGTTTCTATAGCCTGAGCAGCTACCATAAATTCAATAGCTACAACATAGGCTACATTCTTATATATCTCCAAAGCTTGTCTAGCAGCAGTAGTTCCCATACTAACGTGATCTTCTTGATTGGCTGAAGATGGTATAGAATCTACACTTGCTGGATGTGCTAAAACTTTGTTTTCTGATACTAAAGATGCAGCGGTGTATTGCGCTATCATATATCCTGAGTTTAACCCTGCATTTTTAGCTAGGAAAGCTGGTAAATTATTATTTAATTGTGGGTTAACAATTCTTTCAATTCGTCTTTCAGATATATTGGCAATTTCACTTAATGCTATCTTTAGAAAGTCCATAGCTAAAGCTATTGGCTGTCCGTGGAAATTACCAGCACTTATTACTTCCTTCTCATCATAAAAAATTAGTGGATTATCTGTAGAAGCATTTATCTCATTAGTAACAACTTTTTCAACATAATTTATAGAATCTAAAGAAGCACCTAATACTTGTGGTGAACATCTTAAAGAATAGGCATCCTGAACACGTAATTCTGCCTGTTTTGTAGTAAGTTTTGATCCTTCTAATTGGTTTCTTAATTTTTTTGCAATTTCAATCTGACCTAAATGGTTTCTTGAAAAATGGACTTTTTCATCAAAAGCTAAAGGTATACCTTGTAATGCTTCTATAGTAAGTGCAGTAGCTTTTGTTGCAATATTAATCAATGACTTTGCATCATATACTAAAAGCGATGCGATAGCTGTCATAACTTGAGTACCATTGATCAAAGCTAATCCTTCTTTTGCCGCTAATCTATATGGTTTTTCTCCTATTTGTTTTAGTCCATTCTCTTTCTCAAATATTTCTCCTAAATATTCAGCTTTGCCTAATCCTATAATCGGCAACACCATACTAGCAAGTGGAGCTAAATCTCCGCTTGCTCCAAGAGACCCTTGTGAAGGTATCACTGGATGTAACCTTTTATTTAACATCTTCACTAAAAGGTTTATAATTTTTAATCTAATTCCTGAGTTGCCTCTTATTAAAGAATTAACCCTGATTAACATCATGGCTCGGACAACTTCAATATCAAGAGGTTTACCTACAGCACAAGCATGACTCATAATTAAATTATGCTGCAATTGACAGACATTTTCTTCGTCAATAACTACATCGCTAAATTTACCAAAACCTGTAGTAATACCATACATCACTTCATTGCTTTCTAAATAGTTTTCTACAAGTAGTCTTGATTTGTTAACATTTTCAATAGCTTTTTCAGAAAGTTTGACCTTTTCAAAGTTTCGTGCGACTGCAACAACTTCTTCAATAGTTAAGTTATTTCCGTCTAATGTTATCATAGTAGCCCCTCTTTTCTTTATCTTAATAAAGTAAAAAGGACATGAACTATTGTCCATGTCCTAAATCATATATCTCGTTAAAGTGTTTTTTCATTAATATCACACCTCTATAATAATATTCTAGATACATCTGTAAATTCCTTTTATTTAACAACTTTTTTTTATAATAATTAAAATTTATTTAGAGGTTTTTTAGTTTTTATTATCAAATTAGTTTAGGTATAAAAATCACACAAAAAAAGAAAAGGAGATATAATTTAGTGAAAACTAAGTTATTAATAGGAAATGAATAAACAAGAATTAAAGGATTTAGTTTGTAAAGAAATTGATAAAAATCAAGAAAAGATTATTAGTATAGGACAGAAATTTTTGAGAAACCAGAGTTAGGTTATAAAGAGTTTGAAACAGTAAAAGTCGCCGAAGAAGTTTTTAATGAATTAAATCTTCCTTATGAAAATGAGTTGGCAATAACAGGCGCAAAAGCTTGGCTTAAAGGCAAAAGTGAAAAAGTTAATCTATGCATTATGGGTGAGCTAGATGCTGTTTTATGTCCAGAGCATCCATTTGCAGATGTTACTACAGGTGCAGCTCACTCTTGTGGTCATAATGCGCAGATAGCAGCAATGTTAGGAGCGGCAATGGGGTTAACATTGACAAATGCTAATGAATATTTGGACGGGAATATTGCTTTTATTGCAGTTCCAGCTGAAGAGCCAGTAGAAGTTGAATTTAGGCAACGTTTAATCGATGCAGGTAAAATTAAGTTTTTAGGCGGCAAACAAGAACTCATTAAAATTGGTGCTCTAGACGATATTGATATGACAATTATGTTTCACTCTACTGCTAGGAGACGCAAAGGTAGTGGTAGATGGTACATCTAATGGTTTTGTTACAAAATTAATTAAATATAAGGGTCAAGAAGCTCATGCAGGAGGAGCCCCACATAATGGTGTGAATGCTTTAAATGCAGCAATAATCGGATTACAGGCGATTCATGCTCAAAGAGAAACTTTTAAAGATGATGACCATATTAGGGTACACCCTATTATCACTAAAGGTGGGGATTTAGTAAACATTGTACCAGCTGATGTAAGAATCGAAACTTATGTTAGAGGAGCTACAATGGATGCTGTTTTAGAAGCAAGTCAAAAAGTTAACCGCGCATTGAAAGCTGGAGCAATGGCTGTTGGTGCAGATGTTGATATCAAGGAAATTCCAGGATTTTTACCAAGATTCAACGATCCTGATTTAACAGAGTTATTTAAAATTAATGCTGAACAAGTAGTTGGTTGCGATAATGTTGTTAAAGGCGGACACGGTACTGGTTCATCAGATATTGGGGATGTAATGCACATAATGCCAGCAATTCACCCATATGTTGGAGGAATGAAAGGCAGCGGTCACACAAAAAAGTATGAAATAGAAGATCCTTACTTGGCTTTTATAGTACCAGCTAAGATATTAGCTATGACAGCTATTGATATTTTAGCAGATAAAGCTGAAGTTGGTCTAAAAATAAAAGGAACTCAACCCAAAATGAATAAAGAAGAATATCTCAATCTATGGGATGAGTTTGTTAATATCAAGTAAAACAATAATACATAATAATATATCAATTTGGAGTATCTTTTAAATATATAAGGTGTGAGTAACAATTACAATCACTTGCTCCAAATCCTTTTACAGGGAAAATAGCATTGGTATATGATTCAGATGTTTTTTTATTCAACATGCATTCTGTCAACTTTGGTTCATAATATAAATGAGCTTTTGTTACAAACGCATGTCTAAGAAAATAATCTAAATGCCAATGCATTTTTTTTCTTTTAGAGAGATGACGGCTTACTCTAGCTTGTAGTCCACTCTTTGCACTTCCTGTATATATATAGGATCCTTTTACAAATGTAAAACTTCCTAACTTGCCAACTTTCACTTCAGTTGTAACTGGTAAAAAAGTAAAAATTTGATATAACCCGCTATTTTTCATTGTTTAAGCATGCTCTAATTGCCAAGGCGTATTCCACTCTTGTTTTTTGAAGTTCACAACTGAAATCAACAGGTTCATAGAAATTACCATTCCTAAAGTATGCATCAGCGTGACACCCACCACTACAATAATATTTGGCAAAACAATCGTTACATTTAGATTTGTTTAACACATGTGCATTTATAAATTTTTCTGCTATATCCTTTTTATAGCCTGAAGTTGATACGTTACCCATTTTAAATTCATCAATTCCAACAAACTGATGGCAAGGATATAAGTCACCGTTTGGAGCAACTGCAAGATAATCATATCCAGCACCACACCCTGATAGCCTTTTTGCTAGACAAGGACCTTGATTAAGGTCGATTTCATAATGAAAGAAAGTAAATGGATTATTATTCTTGTGCTCATCCAAATAATACTCTGCCAGTTTCTTATACTCATCCTTTAAATAAGTTAGGTCACTCTCGTGTAAGGCGTATTCTTCTTTTAAGTCTGTTACAACTGGTTCAAATGAAATTTTATTAAATCCTAATTCTATAATATGCTTTATATCTTTCATAAAGTCCTTATTATATGAAGTAAATGTGCCTCTGATATGATAGTCTTTTATACCTTTGATAATTGCGTTTTTAAAGTTTTTAGTTACTCTTTTATAGCTTCCTTTCTTCCCCGTTAAAGGTCGCATTTTATTATGAACTTCTTCTCTTCCATCGTGACTCATAATTAACTGAATCTCATTATCTTTTATAGAGTCTATTTTTTTATCATCAAGTAAAATTCCATTAGTAGTCAATGTAAATCTAATATTTTTATTAAAAGAAACTTCTTTTGCTTTTGCATATTTAACAGTTTCTTTAACTACCTCAAAATTTAATAATGGCTCTCCTCCAAAAAAATCTACTTCCAGGTTTGTCCTCGTTAAAGAGCTTTCGAGTAAATAATCAATAGCTTTTTTGGCGACTTCAATACTCATCAACTCTCTTTTTCCAACTTTATACTCTCCTGTTTCTGCAAAACAATACTGACATCTCATATTACAGTCATGTGCTATATGCAAACATAAAGCTTTTACTACTGTATCATCTAGCTTTGGGCTATATTCGGTAACTATTTCATCAGCAAATATTAATCCTTTCTCTTTTAAAATATTTACCTCTTCAATTACCTCTTTGACTATACTATTTTCTATGTCTGATATTTCGATTATTTCTTTTTCTTCATATCCTTTTGAGATAAGATCTATTACTTCAGCTGCGTCTTTATCGACACGATGCAATACTCCACTACCAACATCTAAAACTAGATGTTCTCCTAATGCTTCAAAAACGTGCACTTTCAAATAACTCACTTCCTTCTATATTTAAAAATGCCCCAAAAAAGGGGCAAATATACTACTTATTACTTTCACATTCTTGATTACTAACTGTACATGAAGTCTTACAAGCTGATTGACATGATGTCTTGCACTCTTTGCACGGTGTAGTAAAATTAACTAAGTTTGGACTATTAATTGGTTTTATATGTTTCACAATAGATCTCCTCTCATTGTATTTTATCAATTTAGTATTTGCTACATCAGTCTTCATTTATTTAAAATTCTTGCTTATATAGTCTTAACCTCTGGCTTAATCTTTTCTTTCAACTTTTCTAAAACATACTCTGGAACTAAACATGATACGTCTCCACCAAGTTTAAAAACTTCTTTTACCATGCTAGAACTAAGATATGAATACTTGTTTCTAGTCATTAAGAACATGGTGTCTATGTTAGAATCTAGTTTTCTATTCATTAAAGCCATTTGGAATTCATACTCAAAATCCGTGATAGCTCTTAATCCTTTAATTATTATCTCAGAACCTACAGATTCTACATAATGAATCAGTAGTCCTTGAAAATGATCCGCTTTTACGTTAGGCAGGTCTTTTGTAGCATGTTCAATCATTTCTACTCTTTCTTCAGCACTAAAAAGTGGATTTTTTGAAGGATTTCTCACAACAGCTACTATAAGTTCATCAAAGTTTTTTGCTGCTCTTTTTATTATATCTATATGACCTAAAGTTAAAGGGTCAAAACTACCAGGATAAACAGCTTTTCTCATGTTCTGTCTCCTCACTATAAATTCTTAAAGTTTTTAAAAGTTAACAGTTTTTCTTTGTTATAAAATGAAAGAAAAGTAGAACCATACTTTCTTATGTCATTTGGTTTGCATTTTGGTTTAAAATTATCATCATGCTCTATTATAATAATACCGCCATCTTTTAATATATCTTTTTCACATATTATATTAATAGCTGAATATATTAATCCTTGATTGTGATATGGCGGATCCATAAAAATAATATCATATTTTTGTTTAGTCATCTGGAGAAACGATTCTGATTTAATATTAATAATTTCTGAGATGTCATTAAAATTTAGTAAATCTACATTTCTTCTTATTAATTTACAGCATTCTTTATTAATATCTACAAATGTTGCAAAATCAGCTCCTCGACTAAGGGCTTCTAGACCTAAGTTTCCTGTTCCTGCAAACAAGTCCAAAACAGTATTACAATTTAGGGGATACTCGATAATATTAAATAAAGATTCTTTAACTCTATCAAGAGTTGGCCTAGTTCCACCTATGTCTCCACTATAAATTTTTCTACCTTTTGCTACACCGGCAATTATTCTCATTTATACCATCTCTTTAAAATCTACTCAACTGATATTAAAAAGTAATATAACGGTTGTCCACCATAATGGACTTCAATATCATAATCAGGATACCTCTCTTGAAGTTGCTCTAATAACAAATCACTATCTTCTTCATGATAACCATTACCTGTGAATACAGAGATTATCTCAGTATCATCATCTACCATCTTATCTAAAGTCGCGTATAACACAGTATCTGGATCTTTACTTGCTACAATAATATCTCCATTATTGATACCGATTACATCACCTTTTTCAATGTTACCAAAATCTGCTTTAAAGTCTCTAGTAGCGAAAGTAATCTCAGCACTGTTTACATAGCTCATATTAGAAATCATGTTCTCTCTAACTTCTTCAAAGTCCCCTTCAGGATTATATCCCATCATTGCAGCAAATCCCTGAGGTATGTTTTTGCTTGGAATGACAGCAACATTAGCATCCACTAAATCTTTACTTTGCTCTGCTGCAAGAATAATATTAGAGTTATTTGGTAAAATATAGACATTCTCAGCATTCAATTTTTGTATAGCTGACACAATATCTTCTGTACTAGGGTTCATGGTCTGTCCACCCTCGATTATATAATTGGCTCCCATGCTCCTAAATATCTCACTAATTCCTTCACCTACACCTACAGCTATTAGTGCAGTATCTAACTTTTCTCTTGGTTCTTCTTCATAAGATTGAATATGTGAGTGTTGTTCTTGCATGTTCTCAATTTTTATATTAATGAGCTCACCAAATTTTAAAGCTTCTTCTAAAATTACTCCTGGATTTGTAGAGTGTACATGAACTTTTATTATATCATCTATACCTACAACAACTAAAGATTCTCCAATTTGATCAAAAGTTTTAGTTATTTCTTCAGTGTATTTTTCATCAGCTTTGATCATGAACTCAGTACAATAACCATAACCTTCTTCTTCTGTAGGAAGTTGTTGTTTTTGTTGGGCTTTTGAAGGTAGTTCTTGTGCTAGATCTACTTTATCACCAGCTAAAGCTTTGTACCAACCTTGCATTATAATTAGTAATCCTTTTCCACCAGCATCAACAACTCCTGCCTTTTTTAATACTGGTAATAAATCAGGAGTTCTTTCTAAAGAAGCTGATGCTTCTTCTATTGTATCTCTCATTACTTTAAGTAGATTATTACCTTCTTCAGCGCTCTCAATAGCTACTTTAGCTGCATCTTTACACACAGTTAGGATTGTACCCTCTACTGGTCTTATTACAGCCTTATAAGCAGTTTCTGAACCGTTTTGTAATGCATTAGCAAAATCTTGAGCAGTTAGCTCATTTACGTCCGAAAGAGAGTTGCTAAAACCTCTCAGTATTTGTGATAATATAACACCAGAGTTACCCCTAGCTCCCATTAAAGAACCTTTTGATATTCTTAATGCAATATCTGACAAGCTCGTATCTTCTTTACTCATGTTGTTAACTGCAGATTTTAAAGTAAGATGCATATTTGTCCCAGTGTCACCATCAGGAACTGGAAAAACATTAAGTCCATTCACTATTTCTATATTATTATGCAAATTTTTTAATGCTATTGCCCACATTTGCATAAATTCTTCACTAGCAACTTTTTTATTTTGACTCATTTATTTCAGCTCCCTATTACTTTTGACTAACACCTTCGACATGTATATTCACGCTTTTAACCCTTACGCCGACAATACTTTCTAGTATGTACTTAACTTTTCTCATTATATTATAAGCTACTTCTGAAACTCGCACACCATACGCAAATATGGCATATAAGTTTATTACTAAGCCTTCTTCATCTTCGCTATTAATTTCGACTCCCCTAGAAACATTATCTCTTCCTAAAAGTTCTACAAAACTATCTCTAACCATACTTCTAGAGACCATACCAACAATACCATAGCTTTCAATTGCTGCCATTCCAGCAATTCTAGCTATAACATCATCACTTATCATTATTTGTCCATATTCATTATTGTTTAATAATCTTGTCATTTTATTTCCCTCCAAAGTAAGCATGTATTATATTATACTATTAATGATTGCAAAACAATAGTAATTAATGTATAATATCCAAAGTACGTAAATAACAACTAATTAAGTTAAAGGAGGTGCGTTGCTAATGGCTAGAAGATGTGATATCTGCGGCAAAGGCCCTTCAACTGGTAACAATGTCAGCCATTCAAATCATCACACTAAAAGAGTTTACAATGTAAATATTCAAAAAATTCGTATTATTGAAGATGGTTCAAAAGTTCGTCGTAACGTTTGTACAAAATGCATAAAATCAGGTAAAATAGTTAGAGCTATCTAATTAATTTATTAGAAAGTCAGGAGTCTGTGTTTGCAGACTCTTTTTATTTTACAGAATTTTTCAATTCATCTATTGCTTTAGCAGGATCATCACTTTTAAATACAGCTGAGCCAGCAATAATAAAAGTTGCTCCAGCTTTATACACTTCACTAATATTGTGCTGATTTATTCCCCCATCAACTGCTATAATTACTTCTTCGTTTTCTTTTTCTATCATTTTCTTAATATTTTTTATCTTATTCAGCATTTCTTTTATAAACGACTGTCCACCAAACCCTGGGTTTACACTCATCACTAGAACTAAATCAATATCTTTAATTAAATATTTCAGTACAGCTTCGTCAGTATGAGGATTTAAAGAAACACCGGCTTTACATCCTAACTCTTTAATTTTATTAATTGTTCTATTTAAATGTCTGCAAGCCTCAGCGTGAACTGTTATATAATCAGACCCAATTTTCGCAAAATCTTCTATATAATTACCTGGATTCTCAATCATTAAATGAACATCTAAAGGTAAATCTGTCACTTTTCTAATAGCTTTAACAATTGGCAGACCAAAACTAATATTAGGTACAAAAACACCATCCATAACATCAAGATGTAATGCATCAGCTGAATTCTCTACTTTTTTTATATCTGATTCTAAATTAGCAAAATCCGCAGCTAAAATTGAAGGACTTATCTTAATCACTGATATAACCTCTTTTCACTTTCCAAAATTTCTTCCAAAATACTAATATAAGAACGATATCTGCTCTCGCTAATTTTTTCTTCTTTAACGGCTCTTTTTATAGCACAACTAGGTTCATCTTTATGAAGGCAATTTCTAAACTTGCACTGACCAATAAATGGCTCCATTTCTGGATAATACCACTGCAAGTCTTCACATTTAATTTCATTAATATCTAATCTATTAAATCCTGGAGTGTCTGCTAGCAAACCCCCACCTATCAGCTCTAACAAGCTTACAGTTTTTGTAGTATGTCTTCCAAACCCTCTTTTTTCGCTAATTTCTTGAGTTAAAGCTTTAACTTTCGGTAATAAATTGTTCAAAATTGAACTCTTACCCACTCCAGACTGACCAGCTAAAACGCTTTCTTTATCCTTTAAGACACTTACCAGCTCATCTATACCGTATCCTGTTTCGGCAGACGTAACAATTATTTTATAAGGTGTTTTTTTGTAATATTCGATGATTTCTTCTATATTACCTAAATCATACTTGTTAATAACAATCACAATATTTATTTGAAGTTGTTCTCCTGTTATTAATATTCTATCAAATAAAGCAAAGTTAGGTGAAGGCTTTGGAGCAATTACTGCTATCATTTGATCTATATTTGCAATAGGTGGCCTATTAATAAAGTTCACTCTCGGTAGTATGTCTTCAATAATACCTTCATCTTGGTTGCGGCTAATTAAGACTAAATCTCCTGTTAGAGGAGTTTCTTCTCTTAATCTAAGCTTTCCTCTTGGTTTACAATTAACTTTCTCTCCATCTTCAAGCAAGACTATATATGTTCCAGCAACTGAATGTATTATTTTTCCTTTTTCCATATTCCCTCCTTTATGGCTTTCGTCCGTCACTAACGGTAAAATCAATCGGAGTTTCTGGGAGCACGTTTATTCCGGGTCTAATACTTTGACTAATTACTGTATCAGCAGCTTCGTAAGATCTGTTTTCAGATATTTCACCAACACTCAAACCCGCTTCAGTTAATGCTTCTTGAGCACTAAATTTTGTCATTCCAATTAAATTAGGTACTTTAACAGTATCTTCATCTTGACCTAGACTTACTATTAAATCTACAGTGGTTCCTACTTTTACCTCTGTGCCAGGACGTGGATTGACATCTATAATATAGCCTTCTTCAACCTCTGAGTGATATTCTTCAGTAATTTCACCAATTTCAAAACCTGTAGATTGTAAAGCTTCTTCAGCATCACTAAGCATAAATCCTACAACATTAGGGATGGATTCATATCCTATTCCCTGACTTATAGTTAAAGATATAACTCTGCCTTTTTTCACTTTTACACCTGCTTCTGGTTTATGTCTAATAACATGGTCTTCTTCAATTGTTGGGTGATTTTGAGTTGTTGAATAATCAACTTCTAACCCTAATGCTTCTAATTCTTGCCCTGCTTCGTCCATATGTTTTCCCACCAACAGAGGAACTTCAACTTCAGGAACGGTAGTATAATCCTCAAACCATTGAATACCCCAATAGATTAGAACACCCATAAAAGCTACTAATAAAACACCAAATAATATCTTCTGCTTTTTAGTCATTATTTTATTTCCTTTTGCTTTTGCTGAAGTGATTGTCTTAGGTTTTTCAATTTTGATAGGCATCCCTTGTCTATATTTTTTTAAATGGTAAGCAAGCTCTTCAATACTTTCAAATCTATTTTTGGGATCTTTTTCTAGTGTTTTCATAACAATGTTAGCTAAATTTTCATCAATATTTGGGAGAATTTCTTTTATCGGTGTAGGTTTTTCATTTATATGTTTTAGAGCCCATTCAATCGGGGACTCACCTTTATATGGTAACCGCCCGCTTAACATCTCAAATAGTACTATCCCTAAGCTATACATATCTGTTCTGTGGTCAACATTTTCCCCACTAGCTTGTTCTGGTGAAAAGTATCTAACCGAACCATAAATATCTTCTGTTTTTGTTAAAGTATCAGTAGTAACAGCCCTTGCTATCCCAAAATCAGCTACTTTTGCGTTATTGTCTTTATTTAGTATTATGTTTTGTGGCTTTATATCTCTATGAATCACACCATTTTTATGGGCATGGCTTAAAGCGTCACAGATTTGCAATGTTAATTTGATTGCTTCCTCTTCACTAAGTTTACCATTTTCATTGATATAATCTTTTAAAGTTTTACCCTCAGCTAGTTCCATTACTATGTAATGAATATCTTCATGTAAGCCAACGTCAAAAACTCCAACTATATTATAATGAGAGAGTGAACCTGCTGCTCTGGCTTCTCTTCTAAATTTTCTAATTGAGTCTTCATCGTCTAAATGTGAAGGGTGCAATACTTTAACTGCTACAATTCGATCAAGCATTGTGTCTTTAGCTTTATACACAGTTGCCATCCCACCACTACCAATTTTCTCTAAGATAAGATATCTATCATTTAATATAGTGTTAATCAATTGCATTTTCACCATCTCCGTTGACCCATTTTGCTGCTATTATACTGTAGTTGTCACGAGCCCCTCTATCTAGAACTAATCTTGTTAAAATATCAATAGCTTCGTCTTCATTTTCACTAAATATTTTTTCAATCTCTTGGTCTGATACAAGATCACTAAATCCATCAGTACATAGAATAATCAAATCTTGATCTATTAATTTTTTATGTAAAAAGTCAACTTTCAAATTATTTTCTAGCCCCACTGCTTGTAAAATAATATTTTTTCTTGGGTGATTCATAGCTTCCTCTTTAGTAATTTTTCCGCTTTTAACTAGTTCTCCAACTATTGAGTGATCTTGGGTAAGTAAAGATAATTGATTATCCCTAAGTAAGTAAGCGCGACTGTCTCCAACATGACCGATATATAGATTGCCTTCACTAATTAAAGCCATTGTTACAGTCGTTCCCATTCCTTGATAGGCATCACTTTCTAATGATTTTTTATATATAATTTGATTTATTTCTTTAATACTTCCTTGGATTAAATCAGATATTTCAAACTTGTCTATATCAGAAAGTATAACTTCTTCAAGATTTTCTACTACTATTGAACTAGCTAGATCTCCTGCATTATGCCCACCAACACCATCTGCTACTGCCAGACAATGCCAATTTCTATCTTGACTTTCAAAGCTAAATACAGTTATACTGTCTTCATTTTTTTTTCTAACTAGGCCTTTAGCAGATCGCTTATATACTTTTGAGATCATCTCAATCATCTCCTTAGGTTAAAGATTTCTTACTTCTTAATTGACCACAAGCAGCATCTATATCAGATCCCAACTCTCTTCTAATAGTTACAGTTAATCCAGCACTTTTTAAAGTATTAGCAAACTTATGTATTTCCTCTTCGCTTGGTGATTCCCAAGGTAAAAAGTCTACTGGGTTATATGGGATTAAATTAATATGTGCTATATGTTTTCTTAACAAATTTGCAAGTTCTTTTGCGTGAGGTATACTGCTATTCATGTCTTTGATTAACAAGTACTCATATGTAACTCTTCTGCCTGTTTTTTCAGTATAAAATCTACATGCATCAAATAAATCACTAATAGAATATTTACTTGCAATAGGTATTAATCTGTGTCTTATTTTGTCATTAGGAGCGTGTAAAGATACTGCTAAAGTAACTTGATACCCTTCCATGGCCAATTTCCTTATCTGAGGAACTAGGCCGCTTGTAGATACTGTTATGCTCCTCATACCAATTACTAGGCCCCACTCTTCATCTCTGCATTGCTCTAAAAACTCTATAAGGTTACTATAATTGTTGAGCGGTTCTCCCATTCCCATAAAAACAACATTACTAACCCTCTCATCGATTAGCTGTTGTGCAAGTAAAATCTGTGCAACAATTTCATCTGATGTAAGATTTCTAATTAATCCGCCTTTAGCAGATGCGCAAAATACACATTCCATTGCACATCCTATTTGGCTCGATACACAAACACTGTAACCATAATGATACTTCATAATAACAGTTTCGACAATTTCACCATCTAAGGTTTTTGAAGCAAATTTTATTGTACCGTCACTAGCATGCTGTACTTCTATAATCTCTAAAGGGTACGCTTGGAAATTATTATCCAATGATTCACGTAATTCTTTTGGAATATTTCTCATTTTTGTAAAATCTGAGGTATTTCTCTTTATCATCCAATCTCGAACTTGGTTTGCTCTGAATTTTGGTTGACCATAGTTTCTTAAAATTTCTACTAGTTCTTCTTTATTTTTTGATAACAAGTCTTGTTTATTCAATTTATTCCCTTCTTCTTTATCACAGCTATGTAAAATCCTTCAGTATTAAATTTAAAAGGATAAAGCTGTAAACTTTTTAATATTTCTATATCTTGTCTTGCTCTGATTACTTCATCCGTCTCCTCTATTTCATTTGAACATGTTACATAAACTAATATACCATTTTCTTTTAACAATTTTAATCCATTCGCTAATAACTTTATCTGTAAGGGTACTGACTCAATAATATCTTTCATATTACGATACCATCTTACTTCAGGCTTTGTTCTTAAAGTTCCTAATCCACTACATGGTGCATCTAATATTATTCTATCAAACAAGCCGAATTCATTTTCATTAATACTAGTAGCATCTGCTTGAATGGTCTTTGCTATAACTCCCATTCTTTTACAAATTTCATCAACTAATTTAAGTTTATTCTTGTTAATATCTATTGCTATAATTTCACCTTGGTTATCTAGCAAATTGCCTATTAAAGCAGTCTTTCCACCAGGTGCGCTGCACATATCTAAGATTCTTTGCCCCTTGTCAAGATCTAATAATAAACAAGCCTTGATAGCACCTTGATCCTGAATTGTTATTAAACCATTTTCAAATAAGTCAGTCTTAAAAACACTTCCTTTATCAACATTTAGTGCCAGTTGTGGGGTTAATTCTACAGTACTAACTTCATATCCTTTTTCTTCTAACAACTCTCGAATTAATTCTAAGCTTATTTTTTTTGGATTTATTCTGATAGTTGTCGGTAATGTTTCATTATTCTTTTCTAAAGTAGCAATTGTATCTTGCTTCCCTCTATGTTTAAGCCATCTATTAATTAACCACTTTGGATGTGAATACTTTATAGAAAGATAATAAACTAAATTACTCTTATTTGGAAGAATTATATTGTTATAATTAACTTTAACTAGCTTTCTACTAATGGCATTAATTAGTCCTGCTAATTTCCCTAGCTTTAATTTCTTTGCTGAGTTTACTGCAGTTGAACAATTCGCATGTGCTGGAATTGTATCTAAAAAAATCGATTGATAAGCAACTATTCTTAATATAATTCTTGCTTTTATTGAAAGCTTTGTTGGATTTTTAAGAAACTGATCTATTTGATAATCTAACAGTAGTTTATTTTGAATTACTCCATAGATAACTTTATATGCAAGAGATTTATCTCGTATATCAAATGATTCAAAACTATGATTATCTTTTAAGTAATCATTCACAAAAATGTGTTGCTGTTCGACTAACAGCAACACATTATAAACAAACTCTCTTGAATTCATTTATCTTCTCCTTGACATTGCTAGCAGTCTTAAAAGTTGCATTGCAGCCATAACAGCTGATGCAACATATGTTAATGCTGCTGCATTCAAGACTTCTTTAACACCACTAATTTCTGTTTGAGAAAGATAGCCATCATTTTGTAATACATTTATTGCTCTTTTACTTGCATTAAATTCTACGGGCAAAGTAACTAAATGGAAAACCACTACACCTGAGAATAAGACTATCCCTAATGTCATAAAAGTTCCTGCATTAAATAAAAACCCTAAGAAAAACAATGGGATTGCTGCACTAGAGCTAAATTGTATTACTGGAACAATAGAATTTCTTAATTTAATCGGTCCATATCCTTCATAGTGTTGCAGTACATGACCCGCCTCATGAGCAGCTATACCATAAGCAGCAATAGTATTGCCACTATGTATATTATTAGATAAATTTATTTCTTTCTTTCTTGGATCATAATGATCTGTTAATTCACCTGATACTCTACCAATACTGACATCATTAATATTAGCATTAACTAGAATCCTCCTTGCAATATCTGCTCCTGTTAAATTAGAGCTAGCTCTGACTTTTGAATACTTTGCATATGCTGATTTAACCTTTGATTGTGCTATTAACGATAAAATTAATGCAGGTAAGATATAAATCATATATGAGCTCCAATACATATCATTCACTTTCCTTTCTATTTAAGTAAATCTCCTTTTTTTAATTGATAGCCTCTTAGAAAATCATCACCGGTCATAGTTGACTTCCCTTGCGGTTTCACCTCAAGTAAGATTAACCCATGATTATCCCCAGCTTTAACTACAGGCCCATTTTCTAAAATTCTAACTACTTCACCTGGAGTTCCTTTATTTGCTTTTACAATCTTTGTTTTTGTGACAATAAGTCTTTTATTATTGAATTTAGTAAATGCTAACGGCCAAGGATTTAATCCTCTTACTTTATTATATATATCTAAAGCACTGTCTTCCCAATTAATAACCCTGTCGTTTCCATCTAATAGCTTAGCATAACTAGATTTATCATTACACTGTTTTTTTGGTGTTATTCTGTAAAAATTTTCTAAAGTTTTTATTAATAACTTAGCTCCTCTATCAGCCAACCTATCATGAAGCTCTCCAGTGGTATAATTTTTCTTTATAACCACTTCTTCTTGCATTAATATAGGTCCAGTATCTAAAGATGGCTCAACTAACATAGTGGTAACACCTGTAATCTTTTTACCATCTAAAATTGCTCTATGTATAGGAGCTCCTCCTCTGTATTCAGGGAGTAAAGAAGCATGAACATTTATGGTACCTTTATTAGGCAAAGACAATATATCCTTTGAAACAATCTGTCCGTAAGCTACAACTATAAAAAAATCTGCTTCTAATTTTTCTAACTTTTTTAAACTAGTATTAGAATTAATATTGTTAGGCTGGAAAACTTCTATATTATGCTTGAGAGCATACTTTTTTACTGGAGTTGGTCTAACTTTTCGACCTCTTCCGCTTGGTCTGTCTGGTTGGGAAACAACCAAAGCTACCTCATAATTATTAAGCAGTGCCTTTAAACAAGGAATTGCAAATTCTGGCGTTCCCATAAATACTATTTTTTTCATTATTTAAGCTTCTCACTATTTAACTCAGGATTCATATACTCAATTCCTTCTTCATCATTTAGTTCTAAATCTTCCTCATCAAAGACATCAAGAGCAATGTCTGTGTATAAAATTCCATCAAGATGGTCTATTTCATGTTGAAGAACAACAGCTAACATTCCATCTGCTTTAATTTCAATTTTATTATTACTTTCATCCAGTGCTTCTACAACAACACTTTTAGACCTCTTTACTGTCCCTAACATACCTGGAACACTCAAACAACCTTCAATTTCAGTTGTTTGGCCTTCCTTTTTGATAATCTCAGGATTTATTAATTTATATGTTCTATCATCAAATTTTATTACTACAATTCTCTTGCTTACGCCTATTTGAGGAGCAGCTAGACCAATACCATTAGCTAAATCCATTGTTTCATCCATATCATCTAAAAGTCTAGTTAGCCATTTGCCAAACTTATTTACTTTAATTGCTTTCTTTCTTAGTACTTCGTCTCCATCTTTTCTAACCTCTCTATATGCCATAAAAATTCTCCTTTACATAATACTCTGTGGATCAATGTCTACTATTAGAGATAAAGGCTTATCTAAGCTTTGTCCCCTTCTTCTTAATTCTTTTGATATCTCACTTACTTTATATTTTATATAATTTTCACTTTCATTACTATTTATAATTTTGATAATAATGTGCCATCTATACTTATTTCTAACTTTACTAATAGGTGCAGGAGATGGTCCAAGTATTTTAAAATTGCCATCAATCTTTGCTAGATTAGTTTCTATAAATTTTATTGCTCTATAAGCTACTTTTTCTCTCTCATGCATACTGATAATCCTAATAAGATTAGCAAATGGTGGATATTGCATTCTTTTTCTATGAGAAATTTCTATATTATAGAATGTTTCAAAATCTTGTTTACATCCTAAATTAATAATTTCATTATCGGGAGAATAGGTCTGAAGTATTACTTCTCCTTGCATATCCCCTCTACCAGACCGGCCAGAAACTTGAGTAATTAACTGAAAAGTCCTTTCATCCGCCGTATAGTCAGGCAAGTTAAGTGCAGTATCAGCATTAATTATACCTACAAGGTTAACTTCTGGAATATCTAATCCTTTAGCAATCATTTGAGTGCCCAATAATATAGATTTTTTCGTATTCTTAAATTCATCCAAATAATGCATATGAGAGTTTTTCTTAGTTGTTGAATCTGAATCCATCCTTATTATTGTAACATCTGGAAACAGACTTGTTAACTCTTCTTCTGCTTTTTGAATTCCTTCTCCCAAAGGGATAATTTTTGAGCCACAATTACTACAATGCATATTTACTTTTTGATGGTAATTGCAATAATGACACTTAAATGCATTTGAATCTTTGTGATATGTTAAAGCAATATCACAATATGGACATTTAAGCACTTCTCCACAACCGCTACAAACAAATTGATATGAAAAACCTCTTCTATTTAATAACAGAATCACTTTGCTTTTATTTTGATATATTTGTTCATTAATTTTATCTTTTAATAGATTGCTAATGAGACCTTTATACCCTTTTTTGTATTCTTGCTTCATGTCAACTATTAAAAATTTTGGTAAAGGTAATTGTTTTACACGATTAGGCATATTTAATAAGTTTATATCACCTTTTTTTGCTTTATAAAATGTTGTTAAAGATGGAGTTGCACTTCCAAGGATCAACAGACTATTATTAAGTTCTGCTCTCCACTTTGCCACCCTTTTTGCATCATATCTTAAACCAGATTCTTGCTTATAAGTATGTTCATGTTCTTCATCAATAATTATTAGACCTAAGTTTGATAAGGGAGCAAAGACAGCGCTTCTAGCACCAACAACTACATCTACTTGCCCTTTTTGGATTCTTCTCCACTCGTCATATCTTTCACCCGCACTTAAGTTGCTATGCATAATGGCTATTTTACCTTTAAAATGCTCTAACAATCTAGAAACTATTTGAGAAGTAAGAGCTATTTCAGGTATTAATAAAATCGCTTGTTTATTTTGAGAAATGCATTTTTTTATTGCTTTTATATATATATCAGTCTTTCCACTACCGGTTACTCCATGGAGCAAAAACTGGGTGAAAGACTTTTTATCAAAATATTGATCAATTATGTTTATAACTTTTTTTTGATCATCATTTAGTTCATAATCACTTTTTGAACTACTTAATTCTCTGACTAAAGGTTTTCTCATATATTCAGATTCTGTAATAGACAAAATTCCTTTGCTTTCCAAATTATATATTACCTGATTACCTTTAAGGTCTGCAATTTTTCTCAGTTTATTTAAATTGATTTTATTACTTTCTTTTAATATTTCAATAACCTGCATTTGTTTATGGGCATTTGATCTAATTTGTGTTAAATCTGCTTTCGAAGATAAATTCACAAATTTCTTTTTTCTTATACTTATCGTTCTACTATATCCTTGTAATCCACCGGGAATCATTGTATTTAAGGTAGAGCTTAAAGGATACAAATAATAATTAGATATAATACGAGCCAACTCTATTTGTTCTTTTTGGAGGAAGACCTCTCCATTATGTAATATTTTGTTTATAGGTTTTAACTTTTTTATGTCAACTTCAGTTTTATTAGTTATATTGACTATATAACCATTGATCTTTTGGTTTCCAAAAGGAACCTCTACCTCCATACCTACATCAGCATTTAAACTTTTAGGAATTTGGTAATCAAACACTCTATCTAGTTCACTATGGTTTAAATTTACTATGATATTTGCAATTTTCATATAAAGGTCACCTCCTGTATAAGATTATTAAAGCATGGACAAGCCATGCTTTAATTTCTACTACTATTCTTCATGTTCTTCTGAATTACTATTTTGTTCTTCTTTTGCTTTTCTCATTTCCTCCATGTAATTATCTAAAAAGCTGAAATCAATTTCTTCTTGATTAATTTCTTCCAAAGCTACTGATACTTCCTTTAATAGCTTAACATCTTTGTCATCCGATTCATCTGGATCTATTGCTAGTAGTGCTTCTCTTAACTGCCTAGCTCTAGCAGAAGATAAAACTACTAAAGCATATTTATTTTCAACTTTTTCTAATAAACTGTCTATAGATGGTTTTATTAACATTTAATCACCTCTTATTATATCCTTTATGATTTTTTAAAATATCAAGAACTTCTTGATATGTTCTATCTACCTCATCATTTATTATAGCATAATCGAATTTATCTATCATGGTTAATTCCCATTCAGCAGTTTTTAATCTCCGAGCAATTTCATCATCATCTTCTGTTCCTCTATATCTTAACCTGCGTTCAAGTTCTTCCATGTTTGGAGGTATTAAAAAGATTAGAATTGATTTACTATAGTTCTCTTTAATTTGCAAAGCACCTTGGACATCAATTTCTAATAAAACATTCAATCCTATTCCTAGGGCTTTAAATACGGGCATTTTTGGAGTTCCATAGTAATAACCATGGACTTTGGCCCATTCTAAAAACTCACCTCTTTTTATCATTCCTTCAAACTCTTCTTCACTGATGAAATAATAATGTTTTCCTTCTTCTTCATTAATCCTAGGCTTTCTAGTTGTTGCTGAAATTGAATTAATTAAATTATCTTGCGTTTCTAATAGTTTTTTATTAATAGTACCTTTACCAACACCAGAAGGTCCACAAACTACCAATAATACTCCTTGCATTTTATCACCTATTCTAAATTTTGAACTTGCTCTCTAATTTTTTCGATAATTGACTTTAATTCAACTACAGCATTAGTAATTGGTACATCTGATGATTTTGATCCAATAGTATTGATCTCTCTATTAAGTTCTTGTACTAAAAAATCTAATTTTCTGCCGACTTTTCTTTCACTTTTTAAATTATGATGGAATTGATTCACATGGCTACTAATTCTAACTATTTCTTCATCAATACCAGCTTTATCAGCATAATATGCAACTTCATTGGCAAGTTTATCTTGATCCACCTCGACATCTTCAGGTAATAAATCTCCTATTTTCTCTTCTAGTTTTTCTTTGTATTCAATAACTACACTATTAGATCTTTCTGAAACTAGTGCTAGTTGAGTTTGAATTTGATTTAGTTGTTCATTAATTGATTTAACTAAATTATTTGCTTCCATCTTTCTCATACTAACAAATTCTTTGCATGCTTTAGATATTGCTTCTAAAATTTCGTCTCTTTGGTCGTCAATTTCTATTTCAGGCTCCTTAGTTGTAACTATATTAGGCTGAGAAAGAATAAAGTCTATATTGACTTTTTGTTCTTGCTTAATACCTTTTAGTGCTGAGCTAATTTTATGGTAATATTCATTCATTAGTTTCTCATTAATTTCTACTTCAATATCGGTATCTGGAAGAGTTTTAAAATTTATATATAAATCTACTTTTCCTCTATTGACAAAAGTTGAAATGAGATCTTTTATTTCACTCTCTAATTTATAATAATCTCTTGGTAAATGGACCCTTACGTCTAAATATCTATTATTAACACCTTTTACTTCAAACGTAAAATCTCTATTTCCTATTTGTTCTGTATGCATTCCGTAGCCAGTCATACTTTGTAACATTAATAAAACTCCTATCAATTTTATTTGAAACTATTATACACTAGTAAAGATTTGTTTACCAGCATATGAGCCTTCTTTAGTCACTTGCCTTCATTCAAAAAGTATAATACTCACAAACTGGTCAATATACTATATCATATGTTAAAATACTAAATACACTCTTGATATAAATTAAGTAAGGGAATGATGAAAATGGCAGTAGATGGACTTTCTCTACATGTAATAACTAATGAACTAAAAGATAAGATAATTAATGGAAGAATACAGAAATCACATCAACCAAAAAAAGACCAATTAATAATTAATATATATAATCAAAAATCTAATTATAAAGTCTTAATTAATAGCAATGCAGAAGGTTATAGATTGCATCTAACAGAGCAAGATTTTGAGAATCCATATCAGGCACCAATGTTTTGTATGCTTTTAAGAAAGCATATTGATGGAGGAAGGCTACTTGATGTTAAACAGCCTGGTTTAGAAAGAATCATTGAATTTGTAATTGAAAGTAGAGATGATCTAGGAAACTTAATTAATAAATCATTAATAGTAGAGCTTATGGGAAAATATAGTAATATTATCTTGCTACATACAGATACAAGGAAAATTATTGATGCAATCACTAGAGTCCCTTTTGGGATGAGCAGTGTCAGACAAGTCCTCCCAGGATTGACCTATGAAATTCCACCTTCAAATAAAAAAGATATTTTTGATGATTATGAGATGGAAATTGAAAATCCTACTAAAGATTTTGTAAAACTATATGAAGGCATCAGTCCTTTAGTCGCAAGAGAACTAATCCATAGATTTGAAACCTTTGACAAAAGTGTAAATGAATTAAGAAATATAATAACTAATAACCTTTTTGAACCTAGCATAACTTTTGACAATAGAGGCAGAGTTCTTGCTGGTGCTTTGAAATATACACATATCGGTAATGAGTATAAAGAGTTTGAATTTATGAATGAAGCAATTGATAACCAATATGAAATTAAAGTTTACAACAAAAAAATTAACAGTATTAAAAATAAACTGGCCAGTATTATTAACAATGAGATAAAAAAACTAAAGAAGACAATTAAGAAACAAGAGAAGAAATATCGAGAATCTTTAAAAGCTAATGAATATAAAAGACAGGGAGATTTGATTAAGGCTAATTTATATCAAATTGAGGAGGGAAAAGAAAAAGTCATAGTAGTTGACTATTACAGTGAAGATATGCCAGAGATTACTATTGAACTAAATCCTAAGAAGTCTCCGCAAAGGAATTTAAAAGAATATTATAAAAAATATGAGAAAGCTATTAGAACTCAAAAAATGACCCAGAAATATATTAAAAAGAATAAAAACGAATTAGATTATTTAGAAAGCATATTGAGTAATATAGAATCCTCTGAGGACTTAGAAACTTTAGAAGAAATTAAGTCTGAATTAATTGAAAGCAAATATATGAAAGATAAAGAGAAAAAAGATAATCTTCCTAATAAGGATAAGAAACAAGAATCAAAAAGTGAGCCTAGATCATTCTATATAGATGGTTTTAAAATTGAAGTAGGTAAGAATAACAAGCAAAATGACTATTTAACTCTAAGAAAAGCAAATAAAGAAGATATTTGGTTTCATACTAAAAACATACCAGGTTCTCATGTAGTAATAAGAAATAATGGACAAGAAGTTAGTGATGAAGTATTACTTAAGGCAGCAAATTTAGCAGCATACTATAGTAAAGCAAAAAACTCATCAAATGTTCCGGTTGATTATACACAAATTAAAAACGTTTATAAGCAAAAAGGTAGCCATCCTGGACAAGTATTTTATACAGATCAAAAAACTATTTATATTACTCCAGAAAAACCTGAGTAAATTATAACTAAATTTTATGCAAAAAAAATAACCCCTAAAGATTAGTTTTAATCAACCTTTAGGGGATTTTCATTATTATAAAACTTTATTTAAAACAATCCCTGCAATCGCTGACAAACTCATACCAGCTAAACCAAAGAGAGAAATTCCACTTAATCCTAAAACTAAAATCACAGAAACAATAATTAGATTTCTATTTTCTTTGAGGTCTACGTTATTTTCTATTAAAGTACGTAATCCTACACTAGCAATCATACCAAAAACCATTATCATAACTCCGCCCATAACCGCCAATGGTATAGTTTGTAAAACAGCACCTATTTTTGGCAATACTGATAAAATAATAACAATAATTGCTGCAGCTTCAATTACTATTGGGTTATATACTTTAGTTAAAGCTAAAATACCAATATTCTCACCATAAGTTGTATTTGGTGGTCCGCCAAGTAACCCAGCTAAAGCTGTAGCTAAACCATCTCCAAGAAGAGTCTTATGCACACCAGGATCTTTTATATAGTCAATCTCCACTGTTCTGCTAATTGCCATCATATCTCCTAAGTGTTCTATCATTGTAACTAAACCTACTGGTACAACTAATAAGATTGCACTTAAATTAAAACTTGGTGCAGTAAAATTAGGTAATGATGGCATCCAAGATGCGTTGTTTACAACTGTGAAGTCTATTAAAGTTGGACCGATACCTGTTGTTTGTAAAATTAGAGAGAAAATATATCCTGCTACTATTCCAGTTAATACTGGAATAACTTTGAAAAACCCTTTACTATAAATACTAGTAGCTATAACAACTGCAAGAGTAAAAAATGCAGTTAGATAATGTTCTGATGAATAGGTTTTTGCTACTGAAGCTAGGCCTAATCCAATAACTATAATTATAGGTCCTATTACTACTGGTGGTATTAATTTATCAACTACTTCAGTTCCTAGTTTTTTAATTAGAAATCCAGTAAATACGTATAAAAGACCCACTACTGCACAGGCTCCCATTGCTGCACTAACTCCATACTCAGAAACTGCTAATGTAATTGGGGCAATAAATGCGAAAGAAGAACCTAAGTAAGCAGGCACTTTCCCTTTTGTTAATAAGTGAAACAATAATGTTCCTATACCAGATGTGAAAAGTGCTACAGCTGGGTCAAGTCCAGTTGCAAGCGGAACGAATATAGTTGCTCCAAACATTGCAAACACATGCTGAAATCCTAGTGGTAAAAGTTTCGAAATACTAATTTTTTCTCTCATATTTCTCCTCCAGTTTTATTCTAATATTATTACTTGTTCTAAGTTGTCATATTCTTGCACTTGTACTGCTACAGTTTCTTTATTAGAAGTTGGTACATTTTTTCCTACATAGTCAGCTCTGATTGGTAACTCTCTGTGTCCTCTATCAATGAGCACTGCTAATTGAATAGATTTAGGTCTGCCTATATCAACAATTGCATCTAAAGCAGCTCTTACAGTTCTGCCTGTAAATAGCACATCATCTACTAAAACTACAGTTTTATCTTTCACAGCAATGTTGAACTCATTTGTTTTTACCACAGGTTGATCATTAATTTGATCCAAGTCATCACGGTATAGTGTAATATCAATTTCACTTACATGAATCTTACAAGATTCAATTTTTTCGATATTTTCTGCAATCACTTTAGCTAAAGTAGATCCTCTTCTTTGAATACCAATAATGACTAGGTCTTCTACTCCCTTATTTCTTTCAATAATTTCATGAGAAATCCTTGTGAGTGCTCTTTGCATAGCTTTAGCATCCATAATTTGTGTCTTAATTCGCACTTTATGCCTCCTCTCATACAGAAATAAAAAAACTGCCCCTCTTTAAGGGCAGCATAATAGCTTAGTAGGTTAAATACCTTTGTATCTCACAGGATACCCTTAAAGGCTCAATCGAATATTAACATTTTTTTTTATCCTTGACTAGTATTTTTTAATCTTTTTAAAAAATCAATCCTATCTCTAGGTAAGGTTGCACTAAACTTAACTCTTTTTTGCTTTCTAGGATGATAAAACTCTATATTTTTTGCGTGCAGAAACTGTGACCCAGAAAAAGCTCCTAAAGAGTTTTTATTCCCATAGGTTTCATCACCAATAATTGGATATCCTAAGTAATCCATATGTACTCTTATTTGATGAGTTCTTCCTGTTTCTAGATTTATATTAAGCAAAGTATAATCTCCAAAGTATTTTACAACCTTGTAATGAGTTATAGCTATTTTACCTCTATTATTCAAAACGCTCATTTTCAATCTATTGTGTGGATCTCTTCCTATAAATGTCTTTATCTTACCCTCTTTAGATTTAACTCTTCCATATACCATCGCTAGGTAAGTTTTATTAATTGTTTTTTGTTTAAATTGCGCACTTAATGAAACATGAGAAAAATCATTTTTAGCAACAACCATAACTCCACTAGTGTCTTTATCTAAGCGATGGACTATGCCAGGTCTTAAAACACCATTTATTCCTGACAAATCTCTGCATTTATACAATAAAGCATTAACAAGTGTTCCATCTTTATGTCCAGGGCTGGGATGTACTACCATACCAACAGGTTTATTAACTATAATAATGTCAAAATCCTGATAGATAATATCAATATCAATATTTTGCTTTCTTATTGCATATTCCTCTGGTTTTGGAACATTTAGTAAGACTTTATCTCCTACATTTACATTTGTACTAGCTTTTTTATTTATATTGTTATTTAACTCTACTTGATCTTTCTTTATTAGTTTCTGAATTCTTGAACGACTCATATCAGTATTGTTAGCTAAAAATACATCAATTCTATCTCCATCTTCTTCTTCATTGACATACAACAAAATTTTCTTCAATTAAATCACCATTAACTTAAGTTTGTATTAGATTTCTTATCTGAATTCCATATAATAATTGACAAAATAATAGTACCTACAACCAATGCTGAATCCGCTATATTAAATACTGGGAAGAAATGAAAATCAATAAAATCTACTACATAATGATAAACAAATCTATCATAAAAATTACCTAATGCTCCTCCGATTATTAACCCAACGGATATCTTAGTATAAATGCTTTTTTCTAATACTTCTCTGTACAAATATACAATAAGAGCTAACATTATTATTGTCATAATAATAAAAAATGCTCTTTTGCCTTGTAATATACTGAAAGCAGCACCAGTATTTTTAACAAAAGTCAATGATACAATTTCCCCAATAAAAGGTCTTGATTCATACAATGCAAAGTTATTTAGTATATAAAGTTTCACTACCCTATCAATAATAAAAACTAATACTGTAATTATACTAACCATTCTAAATTAAATTCTGTATTATATTTATTATGATTAATACAACTAAAGGTGCAAAATCTAAATAATAATCGCCTAATCTTACAGGCTTTAGCACTTTTTGTATTGGGTTTAATACTACGTCAGTAATATCATATGTAACTTCAGCTATCTTACTGCTGTGTCTCCCCATATTTAAAAAAGACATCACAATTCTTATTATCAATAATATTGAAAATACATCCAATATTAAATTTAAAAACATATTAATAATTCCCATAATTCTCCTCCTCCTTAGTAGTTATATTCACCAAATATAGCAGAACCTATTCTTACTATAGTAGCACCTTCTTCAATAGCAATTTCATAATCATTAGACATTCCCATAGATAAATGTTTAAGTCTATTTTCATTATAAAAATCTTCATTTAATTTCAATTTAAGCTTTCTTAATCCTGAGAAAACTTCTCTTAATATTTTTTCGTCTTGAGTATACGGGGCCATTGTCATTAATCCAATAACATTAATATGAGGCTTTTTTTCTAAATACTCAAAAAAGTTGAAAACATTTTCTGGCGAAATACCCGATTTACTGTCTTCACCAGAAATATTTACTTGAACTAAAGCTTTTACTTCAATTTCATTTTGGATAGCTCTCTTCTCTAATTCTTTTGCTAGACTTTTTCTGTCAAGACTGTGAATAAGAGCTACTTTATCAAAAATATATTTAACTTTATTGGATTGTAAAGAACCAATCATATGCCAATTATAGCTTGGTCTCAAAGCAATTTTTTCTTCAAGCTCTTGAACTCTATTTTCGCCAAAATCCTTTATGCCTAGTTCCTTAGCTAAATCTATTTCATTGATGGATCTAGTTTTTGAAACTGCGATTAACTTGATATCATTATAATCTCTTTGGCTTTTCAAGGCTGCTCTTCTAATTTTATCTCTTACAACTTGTAGCTTATCTTCCACACATTTACCTCCTAAATTCTTCGATGTCTTCGACAATTTTGTCTCCATCTTTTAATCCTGTTACAAAAAACTTTTCTTCTTCATCTTTTAGTATTTCTATTGAAGTTTTAACCGGGTGTCTTCCATCATAAACATAAACGAAGTTATTTTCATCTTCTGATATTAAAGCTTCTTTTGGCACATAAAACCCTTCTAATTTTTCAGTATTTATTTTTAATTTTAGATCTTTGTCTTCAGGATCAATATAATCAGTTGTACTTAAAAGATAAGATGAATTATCTAAGTCTTTCTCCACTATTTCATAGCTTATACTTTCATCATCTAATGAAATGCTAATAGTTTCAGCCAAATCTAAATAATAAGACAAATCTTTGGGTATATTCAGTGCTAGGTAAAAAATTTTTTCATTAATTATGATTCCTATCTGATCTCCGGCCTCTACTATATCTCCCTCATTAACTACTACTTTTTTTATCTCACTATTTAATAGTTCGTTGTAATCTGACTCAATATTATCATTTGATATCTCTGAATCCAAATTATCATGTTGGTATAGCAAAATCCCTCCAGCAGGAGATGTTGTTAACTCTGAACATTCTTCATACTCAACTTCCAAGTTATTAAGTTCTTCTTGTAATGATTCATACCTTATTCTATCATTTTCAATTTTATTTATATAATTAAAGTAATCCTTCTCTAAACTAAGAATACTGGTGTATGAATCTACTATTTCACTAACTTTAAGTTCTGATTGGTAAAATCCATATAATCTAACCATGTTTCTCAACTCATGTATAGGAGTTTCTTCGTTGACTAGCTCTTTAGTTGGCTCTTTGATTTCAGACAAATCAAATTCACTAAGCTTTTGTTTAATTTCATCTATCTCTGTTCTTAATGACTCTTCTCTTTCGCTATTTACTATTAAAAATAAATTTTCATTATCACTTACTGTTGACTTATTCTCTGCTTCTATATGTAATACACCCTTACTATTAGCAATAATTGGGGTGCTTTCATAAAACAGTCTACCACCTACTTCTTCCTCATAATACCATTCTTCAATACTTACTTCATATTTAGGAACATAAAAAATTAATCTCCATATTAAAAAAACTGCTATTACTAATAATGAAATTATAATCAATATAGATTTTTTTGAATAAGGTTTATTTTTTGGTTTTTCTTTTTTTTGGCTATAAAGTCTTCTGCTAGGTGTAGATCTCATAATATCCCCCTACTCAATTTAACACTAAAAATCCTGCATCTTGCAGGATTTAACTACTCTTTCTTTTTCTGTAAAAGATTATCTAATTCCTCTTTAAATCTTTCTAAATCAGCAAACTTTCTGTAAACACTAGCAAATCTTACATAAGCAACTTCATCTTGATTAAACAGTTCTTCCATAACTGCTTCACCAATTTGAGAAGAAGGGATTTCTTCTTGCATAGAGTTTCTAATTTTTGTTTCGATATTATTAACCATTTGTTCAATTTCAGATAATGAAATTGGTCTTTTTTCGCATGCTTTAATTATCCCATGTTTTATTTTATCTCTATCAAAAGTTTCTCTATTGCCATCGTCCTTGATTACTATTAAAGGCAATTCATAGATTTTTTCATAGGTTGTAAATCTTTTGCCACAATTTAAACATTCTCTTCTCCTGCGAATTGAACTTTGATCATCAGTTGTTCTACTATCAATAACGCGTGTTTCTGAAAACTGACAAAAAGGGCACTTCATAAGTATTACTCCCTTTCTAAATCTCTTATTTGATATTATAATGTTTTATTTAAGCTATGTCTATTATACCCAAAAAATAGCCACCCAAATTAGGTGGCTATTATAAACTATTCTTGCTCTTCTTTGCTTGAGCCAAAAGGATTTCTTTTGATATTACCAACCCCACGCCTATTATAAGCAGGGCTTTCAAGGCCTTGAACTTTTGATTTCTTATTTAAAACTTTATTATTATCATTGTCTAGCTTTTCATCTCTTTTCCAAGGATCTCTTTGTCCTTGACTTTTTGCTTTTTCTTTTTTCATAAAAGCACTGTCATCAAAGCCAGTAGCAATAGCTGTAACTCTAATTTCGTCTCCTAAGTTATCATCTATAGTAGCACCGAAAATAACATTAGCTTCTTCATCTACAGCCTCATAAATAATATTCATTGCATCATTAATTTCATTAAGTGTAATATCAGAACTACCTGTTATACTAACTAAAACATCGGTTGCTCCATTGATTGAAATTTCTAATAGTGGACTTGAAATAGCCATCTGAGCAGCATCTTCAGCTCGACCATCACCACCACATTGTCCAATTCCCATCAATGCAGTACCTTTTTCTTCCATTATAGTTTTAACATCTGCAAAATCTAAGTTTATTAACCCAGGTACAGCAATAAGATCCGAAATACCTTGAACACCTTTGTGTAAAACATCATCTGCTTTTCTAAAAGCATCTAAAAAGGAAGCCTTCTGTCCCACAAATTCTAACAATCTATTGTTTGGTATTGTAATAATTGTGTCTACTTCTTCTTTTAATTTTTCAATACCTTCCTCAGCAACTCTCATTCTTTGCCGTCCTTCAAAAAGAAATGGCTTGGTAACAACAGCTACTGTCAATGCTCCAACTTCTCTTGCAGCTGTAGCAATAATAGGAGCTGCTCCGGTACCAGTTCCCCCGCCCATTCCTGCGGTTATGAAAACCATATCAGCACCTGTTAGCTCGCTTTTTATAGCTTCTATACTTTCTTTAGCTGCTTCTTCACCAATATCAGGTCTTGCACCTGCTCCTAAACCTCGAGTTGATTTTTCTCCAATTTGCAATTTATGATCTGCTCTATTTGACATTAAAGCTTGTGCATCTGTGTTGACAGCAATAAATTCTACATTTCTAACACCAGCTTCAATCATGCGGTTAATTGCATTACCACCACCACCGCCAACACCTATAACTTTAATACAAGCAATATTTGAACTAAAATCCATTTCTAACAAAGTCCATCCCCCTCAACTATTCCATCTCAAATAAATCTTTAAACCAGTTAATTAATTTAGATAAGCCACCTTTGCTTTTTCTTTCACTGCCTTCAAAGTAGCCTAACGTTAAATTATTATCAAATGCATAATGCACTAAGCCTTTGCTAGTTATATAAGATTGTTCATCTGAATCAGAGTATCCAAGTTCTACTGTTGCTTGTAGATATTTCTCTGCCATCTTATTAAAACCTGGCAATTGTGTTACTCCGCCAATTACTTTAATTCCTGCTGGAGGTGGCTCCTTGAAGTCCATAATAATCAACTCATCAACTATCAAATTTAATATCTCTCCAAGCCTAGCTTCAATTACATCATTTAAAAGCTTATATTCAATAGGTCCAGTAGTATCTATTTCAGTATCTTTTATTGTTAATTCTTCTTCATTTTCTCTTAATAAACTACCATATGCTTTTTTGAGTTCTTCTGCTTTTCTTTGTGGTATTCTTAAAACCGAAGCTAAATCGCTCGTTACTTCTATTCCTCCTAAAGGCACGCTTGCTACCTTTTTTAAATATCCCTTTTTAAAATATGAAATTTCCGTTGTCCCTGCTCCAAAATCTATTAGAATTGCTCCAATTTCTTTCTCGTCAACTGTTAAAATTTCATGACTTGCTGCCAAGGGATTCAAAATAAAGTGAAATACATCAAATCCCGCATGTTCAACGCAGCTAACTATATTCTGCTCAACTGCTCTATCTAAAGCAATAAGCATTGCATCTACTTCTAACCTAACTCCAGCCATTCCTACAGGTCTTTGTACCCCTGACTTGTTATCAATTCTGAATTGGCTAGGAATAATATCAATGATTCTCTTCTCTGGAGGGATTGCAACTACTCTTGCTGCATTGAGTACTCTATCAACATCTTCCTCTTTAACAATACGATCATCCCCACTTATTGCTACAGCCCCACTATTATGTATTATAGTTACATGTTGTGTAGGCAAAGCAACGTAAAATCCTTCTATCTCAACTCCAGCCATTCTTTCAGCATAATCAGCAGCTTCAACAATACATTCAGCTACACTGTCGATATCAATAATATCACTTTTACTTAATCCTTTGCTGGGCATTTGAGCATATCCAATAATATTCATTTGATCATTTTGGTAATCGATTTCTCCAATTACTACCTTTATTGCGGAAGTGCCTATATCTAATCCTGCAATAACTTCTTTTCTAGCCATTTACGTCCCCCCTGAAGAGTAATTCAACTTTATAAAACTAATTAATTAAAACTTCTAAATACTGTATATATTCCACTTAAATCTAAATAACCCTCTTTAACATCTTCTATTGTATCAATAATTTCTGGTAAAAGCTCTAATTTATCTGGATTAAACTCGTTTATATCACCTAAATAAATCTCTAAGCCATTATTTAGATATAAATGCATTATATCACTATACCATGAAATTTCAGATAATTGCATCATTAAAGACAAAGGCAAATTATCTGTAACTTTCATTAACCTATCCCAGTTTTCTTCACTCATGATTTTTTCTCCAGCAGTAACTTCATCAGGTATATAACCATTAATGATAGGTAGATTAACTTCTGCAAAATTTGCCCTTGTTGCTAAAGAAACTCCATTTGTATCAATTATAACAAAACTTCCATGATAAGATAAAGCCAATAACGGTTTTCTTTCTTCTATTCTTATTGTAATATTATCTGGCCAAACTTTTTTTACTTCTGAAGTATCAACCCAAGACATAGCATCTATTCTACTTTCAGCGTCAGTCAATGATAGCAAAATCAAAGACTCACCATGCTTTATCATAGATGTATTAATAATTTCAGATTTAGTTAAATATGAATTACCTGTTATGTTAATATTTTCTACTACAAAGTGATATGGTTTGATAATTATATACAATATTGTACCAATAACTAACACTAAAAGAACTATCAAAGCTATTAAAATCTTCGTTTTCATTTTCATCTTTTAAGCCTCAATTTAGTGTTTTTGTAGAATATCTTGAAATATTTAATAAAATGCCTACAGAAGTCATCGTAATGAGCAAGGATGACCCGCCTGAACTAACAAATGGCAAAGTCATACCTGTAACAGGTAGTGTAGCAGTAACAACCATTATATTAATAAAAGCCTGTATCAAAATTCCAAATGTTATTCCTGAAGCCAAAAAGAAACCAAATTTATCTGGAGCTTCTTTAGCAATTTTTATACCTCTTAAAGCTATTACAACAAAGGCAACTACAATAATTGATGCACCCATAAGGCCTAACTCTTCTGCAATAATACTAAAAATAAAATCTGTATGAGCAAAAGGTAAAAAAAGTCTCTTTTGAACACTGTTCCCAAGACCAACTCCAAAAATTCCTCCCGAAGCTAAAGCATAAAGTGACTGAATAGCTTGATATCCAGAACCTAGGGGGTCTTTCCAAGGATCAAATGCTGATATAAACCTTCTGTATCTGTAATCTTTAGATAAAACAGCATAAGCACTTAACAATACTCCTAAAAATCCAATAGGTAACAAATGTAAAAACTTTACACCTGCCAAAAATAAAAGGACAAAGCCTGTTAACATAATTACTGCGGCGGTACCTAGGTCTCTTTGCAGTAGTATAAGCCCAAATATAAATCCAATAATAATGAAAGTCGGTAAAACACCCTTTTTAAAACTCCTAATTCTATCACCTTTAGCTTCTAAGAAATATGCTATAAAAATAATCATAGTTAGTTTTGCAAATTCACTTGGCTGGAATCTAAACGGGCCAATCTCTAGCCATCTCCTAGCTCCATTTACCACAACACCAATACCTGGAATTGTGACTATTACTAATAACATAATTGAAAATAAAAGAATGAATTTAGCGAATATTTTTAACTTGTGATACTTAAAAAACATTGTAATATTCATAGAACAAAATCCAATCAAAGCCCACATAGCTTGTCTTTTCGCAAAATAAAACTGATCATTATTGTTAACTTCTGAACTAAATGAACTTGCACTATAAACCATTATAATTCCAAATATTACAATAATTATAGTTAAATAATACAATATTCTATCAATACTTTTTTTTTCATGCTCCATAAATACCGTCCTCTAAATTACATACATAATTAAAACACCAATAAATCCAAAAATTGCACTCGCCAACCAAAACCCATGTACAACCTTTATTTCTTTAATTCCTTTTAATGCAAAATGATGATGTATAGGAGACATTAGGAAAACTCTTTTACCACCTGTTTTTTTAAAATACAAAACCTGAATTATTACTGATAGAGCTTCTATTACATAGACAGCTCCTATAATAACTAGTATTATTTCAGTTTTTGTTAATAATGCATAGGATATCAAAACTCCTCCTAAAGCAAGAGATCCAGTATCGCCCATAAAGACTTTAGCAGGGTGATAGTTATATTTCATATACCCAATTAATGAGCCAAATACGATTAAAGAGAGAGCTTGAATAAAGTTATTTAACACAAACGTAGCTACAAAGAAGTAAGCTAAAGAAGATAGAATAAATGATCCTGCTAGCAAACCATCCATACCATCTGTTAGATTAACTGCATTTGAGAATCCTATTGAATATAACAGCAAAAAAATAATGTAAGCTAATCTTAAATCAAATACATAATTAATTATTGGTATATAAACTGTTGTGTTCATACTATTGATTGATGTAATGAATAAATAAATAGCTAATATTCCTATTTGCAAAACAATTTTTTGTTTTGCACTTAATCCATCAGAATGTTTTTTTACCACTTTTAAATAATCATCAATAAATCCAATCAGAGCATATCCTAAAGTAAAATTCAGAAAGATAAGTCCATCTATTAAATATTGTTGGTTTTGGTATAAATAAAAACCAGTTAGAACCACTATGGGAATTATAAAAATAAAGCCTCCCATTAGTGGTGTACCAACTTTCAATTGTTGTTCTTGTGATAACTCTTCTTGAATCGTAGCACCAGCTTTTACTCTTTTTAATAAATTTATAGCTGGTCTCCCGATTAAAAGCGAAAAAACAAGTGCAATTAAGCCATACAAATACATCTTAGCTGTATAACCTCTTGCCTGTATAGTCAGTTAATATCTTCTCCATTTCCATGCTTCTTGACCCTTTCACTAATAATACATCGTCTTTTTTAACAATATTCTTTAGCAATTTAACAATATTTTCTTTATTTTGTTCATAGTAAACTTCTACAGAGCTATGACGCACATCTAATTCCTCGCCAATATACTTAGCTAGCTCTCCATAACATATGACAATATCTACATCATAGTTTTCCACTACTATTCCAACTTGTCTATGTGATAACTCCGCTTCTCCACCTAATTCTTTCATATCACCTAAAACAGCAATCTTCTTTCCTTTGGAAGGAGTGTATTTCACCTGCTCAAGAGCTGCTTTTATTGAATCAGGATTTGAATTATAAGTGTCATCAATAATTGTAACATCATCAATGTAATGGACTTTTTGTCTTCCCTGTAATGTTTGATATTGAGATATTCCCTCTACAATATCATCCCAACTGACCTCTAGTACATCTCCTACAGCAAATGCTGCTAAAGAATTATATACTAAATACTTTCCTGGTAAAGGCAAGTATACTCTTATACTTTCCTTACCCTTTATTAATGTATAGCTAAAAGAACCCTTCGAATCTCGTTCCAAATCAATAGCCTGATAGTCGTTATTATCTTCTAATCCAAAAAATTTAATATCTTTATCACTAAATCTACTTGCTATTTCTCTGCACCACTTATCATCACCATTTAAAATCCCTACACCATCCTCTTCTAAACCCTCAAGGATCTCTGCTTTAGCCATTGCCAATTCTTCTTGATTGTTAAATAGTTCTAGATGCACTTTACCTATATTAGTAATCACAGCAATATTAGGTTTTGCAATTTCTGTTAATTGTTTGATTTGTCCTTTACCACGCATTCCCATTTCTAATGTTGCTACTTCATCTTGATCACACAGTTCACACAAAGCAAGGGGTAATCCTTGTTCACTATTTAAATTGCCTTCACTTTTGAAACTTGAATATTTTTCTTTTAAAACCTTATCTATCATTTCTTTAGTACTAGTTTTTCCTGTGCTCCCAGTAACACCTACAACTATTGGTTTAGCTTTATTCAATGATGCGATCCCTAGTTTTTGTAGTGCAGATAGTGCATCATCAACTAAAATAACTGTTGCATTATGAGGAATATTTGATAAACCTTTTTCAGATAATGCTGCAGTTGCTCCGTTTGAAAATGCATGCATTATATAATTGTGCCCATCAGTGTTTCTTCCCTCTAAAGGTATAAATAAGTCCCCAGGTTTCACTTTTCTGGAATCAAGGCAAACGCCTGTCACTAAAGCACTTGGCTGACCTATTACTCTACCATCAACAATTTTAGCTAATTCTGATATATACAAAGCTTCCATTATTTCACCTCACCATAAATATTTTTGGCCACTAAACGATCATCAAAATCATATTTTGTGTTACCAATAATTTGATAAGTCTCATGGCCTTTTCCCGCAATTATAATTATATCGCCATCGTTTGCTGTCATTACAGCGTTTTTGATAGCTTCTTTACGGTCTACTTCTATTTTAACATAAGTTTCATCTCTTATGTCCCTGATTATTTCTTCAATTATAATTTTAGGATCTTCAGTTCTTGGATTATCTGATGTTACAATAACAAAATCACCGTATTGAGCAGCTATTTTGCCCATTATTGGACGCTTTGTCTTATCCCTATCTCCACCGCAACCAAAAACAACAATTAAATTATTTTTTGTAAGAGATTTTGCTGACTTTAATACATTTTCTAAAGCATCAGGTGTGTGAGCATAGTCAACAATTACTGAGAACTTATTAATTCCATTTACCTTTTCAAATCTACCAGGTACTGATTTGAAGCTATTTACTGCATTAACAATATCTATCATCTCAATATCACTTTTTAGAGCAATTCCGATTGCTAGTAAAATATTATAAACATTGAACTTCCCAACTAAATCAGTCTTAATATTATATGTATTATTTTCATAAAAGACAGTAAAGTCTGTCCCTTCGCCACTAGCTCTATTAATAATTGCATATAACCCGTCATTTATAGCCTTTTTACAACTATAATATAATATGTCAACATCAGTATTTTTAGCAAATTTTTTATGTTCAATTTCATCATGATTTATTATAGCCCAACTGTTAGCCATCTTAAAAAGTTTAGTCTTAGCTTTAATATACTCTTCCATATTTTTATGATAATCCAAGTGGTCTTGACTAATATTTGTCAACGCAACAATATTAAAATCCACATCGTCTACCCGTGAAAGTGCTAACGCATGAGATGAAACTTCCATAACAACATGTTTACAAGTATTTTTATACATTTTATAAAAATACTTGTGTATTTCTAGAGGCTGAGGTGTAGTTAAAGAGGCTGTGATGGTTTGTTCTCCATCATTAACTCCTATAGTGCCAATTAGACCAGCACGTTGTCCAACAAAATCAAAAATGTGTTTAATAATATATGTTGTAGTAGTTTTCCCATTTGTTCCTGTAATTCCTATTACATTCATTTGCTTTGAAGGATTATTATAATAGTTGGCTGCAATTTTTGATATAGCTTTTTTAGTATTCTTAACTAAAATTTGTGAAACATCTATATCCACTTCTTTTTCTACAACTAAAACTACAGCACCATTTTTAACTGCCTGAGAAGCATAATTATGACCATCATGATGTTCTCCTGTAATACAAATAAACATAGAATTATTAGTTACCTCTCTTGAATCAACATATATATTATGTATATTGCTCTCATAATTTACTTCATTGATAACTTCATAATTTAAACCCGATAATAACTCTTTTATTTTTTTCATCAGTTTTCTCCCCTATCGTTTCCTCGAGCTTTTAGATCTATTGTCACTATAGTATGTATTCTAACAGTTTCACCTGCTTGTGGATGTTGAGACACTACTAAACCTGAACCATTCGCCTCTACTCTTAGTCCGACTTCCCCAAGTTTATATGCTGCTTCCCTCATTGATAATCCTATTAAATTTGGAATTTCAACTTCGTGATTCTCGTCAGTTGCCTCTGCCTGTGTCTCTAAATATATCTTATCTCCTGGCGAGATTGTTGATCCAGGGGAAGGAGTTTGTTTAATTACTGACCCTGTTGCTGGGCCTTCTCTTTCTATTGAACCGCCAATAGCCCATATCTGAGCAGCAGCCACTTCTCCACTTTTACCAATAAGATCTGGCATTTCATATTCACTTTTAGTCTCGTTAATGAAACTTGCTGTGATTTGTTTAGGAACTTCTAAATACCTTAATACTTCTTTCATTATGTCACCAAATAAAGGAGCTGCGATAACTCCCCCTGATATATTATTAACTGGCGAAGTTGTAGGGTTCTTTATTGCCACAAACAGAGCTACTTCTGGATTATTAGATGGGGCTAAACCAATAAATGAAGAGATAAATTTATTAGGATCGTAACCTCCTTGAGGTAATGCCACTTGAGCAGTTCCAGTTTTACCACCAATTCTATAACCTTCTATATAAGCTCGATAACCAGTTCCGTCAGTAACAACAGATTCCATAATTTCTCTTACTAAAATAGCTGTTTCCTCTGATATTACCTTAGTAGAGCTTTTCTCATGTTGATATAAAGTATTACCTTCATTGTCCTTAATATTCTCAACAACATAGGGGGTCATTTTTTCACCATTGTTACCTATTGCTGCAATAGCCATTATTTGCTGAATAGGTGTAACAGCTGGACCTTGACCAAATGACGTTGTAGCTAACTCCACTGGACCTATTCTATCTTTTTCAAACATTATTCCACTGGCTTCTGAAGGTAAGTCCACTTTGGTTTTACCAGTAAAACCAAAAGACTCAATATAATCATATAATTTACTTGCACCAAGCTGTTTGCCAATTTCTATAAAGCCAACATTACAAGAGTTTTGCATTATTTCATAGTAATTCTGAAGTCCATGACCTTGTCTATCCCAACAATGAATTGTTTTATCTGCAACCTTAATTGACCCTTCACAATCATACTTGTCACTTGTACTTAAAACACTTTCTTCTAAAGCCGCTGCCATTGTAATGATTTTAAATGTTGAACCTGGTTCAAAAGCATCTTCTATTAATGGATTTTTCCATAATACTTCTGAATAATCATGATAATCATTTGGATCAAAAGATGGTATTGAAGAAGACGCCAGAATAGCACCTGACTTAATATCAACTGCTATAGCCATAGCACTTTCGGCATTATATTTGCTTTTAGCACTTTTTAAATGTTTTTCTAAGATGCTTTGGATATTTAAATCAATAGTTAAAGATAAAGTTTGCCCATCTTCTGGTTTAGTATAACTAACTTTCTCATCTGCATTGCTTTCTTCTCCAAAACTAATTACACCTCTTGTCCCTTGTAAGCTTTCGTCGTATTTATACTCAATACCAGTCCAACCTTTATCAATACCAGAAAAGCCTAGCACTTGAGCTGCTAAGCTTCCATTCGGGTAAAATCTTTTTGATTCTTTTATTGTTATGATTCCTAACAAATTCAGTTCCTGAATTTGCCTTGAAATTTCATCCGAAACCATTCTTTTTAAATAAATTTGTTTTGAGTCTGTATTTAGCCTACTTAATATTGCTTCTTCACTCATTTCTAAAATTTCTGACAATACAGAAGCAGTGTACTCTATATCTTCTATTTGAGGAGGTATTGCTGCGATAGTATCAGCATTAATATTTAATGCCATAACGCGTTTTTTTGAATCTAGAATTGTTCCCCTCCTAGGTTGAATAGGGATACTAAGAGACCACTGTGAACTTGCTTTACCTAACAAAACATCTCTTTGATCTATTTGCCAGTATCCTAATCTAACTAATATCCCTATTGCTATTAGAAAAACAACAATATAACCAAAAACCATTCTTCTCTTTATTGTTTTATTTTGGTTCCATTTTCGCATATAGATCTTACTCCTAGCTGAACTAGTTTATTTTTTGCTTGAAGAAACTGCTATAAATTGTTCTTCTTGCGGTAAGCTTAAATCACACTGACTTTTTGCTATAGATAATATTCTATCAGGATTTTTCAATTCTGTAACCTCTAAAACTGCTCTATTATAGTTTTCTTGAGCAATAGTAAGTTCTTTTTCTAAGTTAAAAATATTACTTTTTAGTAAAAATATTTGAGTACTTTGGATAGTAAGAAGAATAATTATAAGTCCAATACCAATGGAAAAAGCCAAAGTGCTCAATTTAACTTTAGATCTTGCTCTAGTAGCTACTTTCTCTTCTGCTCTTGGTCTTGCAACAAAAGAGTTTGATGAATACATGTAGTTTTTTATTACTGCCATTTGTTCTCCTCCTTACCTATCATTTTTTTATTGCTACCCTTAATTTTGCACTTCTAGATCTTGAGTTAATTTCAATCTCTTCATCTGAAGGATAATATGGTTGGCCTGAAGGTATTTCTAAAACTTCTTCTTTACCACAGACACATATCGGAAAATCAGGTGGGCATGTACAAATACCTGTCTGACTCTTAAAATAGCTTTTGACAATTCTGTCTTCTAATGAGTGGAAAGTCAAAACACATATTCTTCCATTTTTTCTTAATAAATCTATTGCTTGAGGTAATACATCCTCTAAGACCTTTAGTTCTTGATTTACTAATATTCTAATTGCTTGAAAAGTTCTTCTTGCAGGATGACCACTTTGCCTCTCTTCGGGAGAGAATGCTTTCTTTATAATCTCAGCCAACTCAGTAGTTGTTTCTATTCTTTTTTCTTTTCTTGCTTCAGTAATTAAATATGCGATTTTTGAAGCTCTTCTTTCTTCTCCGTATTTATATATGTATTTTGCTAATTCATCTTTTGAATACTCATTAACCACTTTAGATGCATCAAGATCTTGGGACTGGTCCATCCGCATGTCTAGTATTCCTTCTTGTCTGTAACTAAACCCACGTTCTGGATTGTCTAACTGTGGTGAAGATACTCCTAAATCTATTAAAATTCCATCGACTTTTTTAATGTTTATTTTTGCAAGCTCGTAATCAATATTTTTAAAATTATTATGAATTAGAGTTACTCTAGGATCATTTTTAAATATCTTCTTAGCTTCATCTATTGCAACTATATCCTGGTCAAAAGCAATTAGTTTGCCATCTGCTTCTAATTTTTGAAATATAGCACTACTATGTCCTGCTCTACCTAGAGTGCAATCAACATATACTCCATCTGGTTTAATATCTAAATATTTTATTACTTCTTTGAGCATTACTGGATAGTGATCCATTATTCCACCCTCTAAAATACTATATCTCCTAATTTTTCTGCACTTTCTACAAAGTCTTCCTCTGCTTGATTGCTATATTGTTCCCAAGTTTCAGTTGCCCATATCTCTATTCTTTTTGAAACTCCAATAAAACTTACTCCTTTATTCAAGTTTGCATACTCTCTTAACTTTGCAGGGATTAATATTCTACCTTGTTTATCCGTTTCACATTCAGTAGCACTGGAAAAAAGCATTCTAGTAAAGGCGCGGCTTTCACGTTTTGCAGTGGATAACTTTGTCATATTTTCACAAAGATCTTCCCACTCCTCAGGAGGAACCATCATCAGACATTTATCTAACCACATTGCAACAATAAACTTATCTCCGATTTGTTCACGAAATTTAGCAGGAATTATAACTCTTCCCTTACTATCTATAGTGTGATTGTATTCTCCCATTAACATGATTTGCCACCTCCTTAACCACTTCTCTACCACTCTCTACCACTTATCACCACTTTATCATGATAAAAATATCATATCAACGAGTCGACCACTCATTTTTGAGTCATAAATAAAAAAAAAGAACCACTTTAAAATGGTTCCACCTCTCACACAAACATGAGTTCTTGTATATGCGCTTTTAGTCTTCTTTTAGTCACCTATTGATTTTTTTGACACCAAACACACTATCGCCTTTACTATCTGTAGCTACAATTACAGGAAAATTCTTTATTTCAAGTCTTTTAATCGATTCTGTGCCCAATTCTTGATATGCAATTTCCTCAACTTTAGTTATACATTTTGCTAACAAAGCTCCTGCTCCACCACATGCTATAAAGTATATTGCTTCAAATTCTTTTATAGCTTTATTTATATAATCAGCTCTTGGTCCTTTACCGATCATACCCTTTAAACCATTTTCTAAAAGCTGTGAAGTATAATTATCCATCCTAGCTGATGTTGTTGGTCCAGAAGATCCTATAAGGTGATTTTTTGGTGCAGGACATGGTCCAACATAGTAAATTGTCCGATCCACAATATCTATTGGGGCTTTATTGTTTGCAAAATCTTCAACCAATTTCTTATGAGCCGCATCTCTAGCCGTATAAATATAGCCTGAGAGATAAACTATGTCTCCCGCTTTTAATTGCTTTATATCGGTATTTTTGAGAGGCAAACTAATAAAATGATCCATTATATCACCTCACTAAGATGCCTAGCAGCATGGCATTGTATATTAATTACGACAGGTAATCCTGCAATATGAGTTGGATACGTTTCAATATTTACTGCCAAAGCAGTCGTTAACCCGCCAAGACCTTGTGCTCCTACATTTAGCATATTAACTTCTGATAAAATTTCATTTTCTAACTCAGCCACATCTTCCCTATCTGATGCCTCATTTATATCTCTTAGTAAAGATTTTTTTGCTAATATAGCAGCTTTTTCTACTGTGCCCCCGATTCCTATTCCCAGTATAATTGGTGGGCAAGGTTTACCTCCAGCATTAAGAACAGTTTCTTTTACAATTTCAACAATATCTTCTTTTGTATCCGTAGGATTTAGCATATATAATCTTGACATATTTTCGCTACCAAATCCTTTTGGTGCTACTGAAATTTTAACTTTATTTCCAGGTATAATATCAAAATGAATTATAGCTGGAGTATTATCTTTAGTATTTATTCTTGTTAAAGGATCTGCCACTGAATTTCGAAACTTTCCAATTTTATATGCATCTCTTACTCCTTGGTTAATTGACTCTTTCAAATTACCTCCAGTGAAAGATGCTTCTTGCCCTATATCTACAAAGATCACTGCCATACCCGTGTCTTGACACATTGGCCAACTATTTTCTATAGCAATGTTTGAATTATCAATAATTTGCTTTAACATAAATTTTGCATTTTGGTTGGTTTCATTATTATAAGCTTTATTTAACTCACATTTTACATCTTCGGGTAATTTAATATTGGCTTTTAGAAGTAAATCCCTAACAATTTCTGAAACTCTAGATACCTCGATAATCCTCATTCTATTCAGACTCTCTTGCTTGCTTTGAAATATTATCAATTTCTTCTTTTGTAAACGTATAACAAGTGCTGCAATATTGACAACAAACTTCAGTGTTATCTAAGTCTAAAAATGAATTTAAGTCGTCTTCATTTAAAGTTGTCAGTGCAGCTTCTAAAGAGTTTTTATTACAATTACATTTAAACTGAAATTCCTTTTTATCTTCTAGAAATCTTAAATCATAATCTTTGAGTAAATAGCTCAATACATCCTCTGGAGAATATCCTTGGTCTAATAGCCTAGATACAGGTTTTACTGACTTCATTATATTTTCTAACTCTTCTATTACTTCATCCTCTGCATCTGGTAAAACTTGAATTAAATAGCCACCTGCACTTCTTACGACACCTTCTTCTCCTATTAGCACGCCTGCAGCAAATATCGTTGGTATTTGCTCAGACTTTACAAAGTAATATGCTACATCTTCAGCAATCTGACCTGAAATTAATTCAACAGAGCCTTTATATGGTTTTTCTAGACCATAATCCAGTGTGACATGAAGCATTCCATTTTTGCCTACTCCATTTGCAACAGCTAATTTTTCTTCATTAATCGGTGGAATTAATATATGTGGTTTTTGTACATAGCCTCTAATATTTCCTGCTTCATCAATCTGAGCATTTATATCTCCTAGTGGTCCCCCACCATTAACTGTTAATGTTAGTTTTTGACCATCTTTCAGATTGCTCCCCATAACTGCACTTGCTGTCATCAACCTGCCCAAAGCTGCAGTGGCAGTAGGATTTGAAGCATGTTTTTCTTGTGCAGTATTCACAGTTTGTGTTAAGTCTACAGCGATTGCTCTAACAGTATCATTAAAAGCTAAACCTCTAACCATATAGTCTCCCATATTAAATAACCCCTTTATATTATCTTCCATAGCTCATCACTCTGTGGTTCTTCTATTCTAATTTCCAAATTATTTTTAACTAGAATATGATTCTTATCAGCTATTGTCTTCCCAATAATTGCACAATCAATTTTATTTTCCTTTAGTTTCATTACTATCTCATCACCACTATTTGTAAAGATCAACATAGAACCACTGGAAATAAGCCTTAGTGGATCGATTTCAAAAATATTACATATTTTTTTGGTACTTTCTAAAATAGGAATCTTATCATAAAAGACTTTAAAACCACATTCTGATGCTTGAACTACTTCATATAAAGCTCCTAGTACTCCGCCCTCAGTAACGTCATGCATAGCTGCTGTGCCAATTTTTGTTGCTATTATACTTTCAGGAACAACACTTATCTTTTTTTCTAAAAGTTTAGCTGCTTCTAAAAGGTTAGCTTCCATCTTATCTTTGAGGAATTCTTCTTTGACACTTGCTAATATAGCTGTTCCTTCTATTCCAGCTCCTTTAGTAAGAATTATGTCCATATCAGGTTTTGCAGCTTTAGAAATTACTAAATTATCACTAATTGGTTTCCCAAAAGCAGTTGTTGATATAACAGTTCTATTAACAGCTTCTGTAATCTCAGTATGACCACCTAATATGTCAATATTCAATTCTTTCGCAGCTTTAGAAGCATCATCCATAATTTTTTCTAATTCTTCTTCAGTAGTTTTCGGTGGAAGCATTATTGTTATTAAAACTCCAATTGGTTCTGCTCCATTTGCTGCTAAATCATTACAAGCAATATGCAGTGCAAACCACCCAATATTATTAACTCCACCTGTTATAGGGTCAGTAGATGTTACCATCGGCAAGTTATTTGTCTCAATAAAAACACTATCTTGACCAGTCTCACTTCTTACTATAACTTCACTTCTTCTTTCAGTTAATTTATTCAGTACAATTTTTTTTAATAATTCTGGTGAAAGTTTTCCTATTTCCATGTTAAACACTCCATCTATAATATTTCTGCATGCTTCCAATCTCCCTTTCGATACAATCTCAAGTTCAAAAAGAACCTAACAACTATGTCTATAGTGATTGCAATCCATACCCCAATCACTCCATACCCCATTACTACCCCTAAAATGAAAGATAGTGGTAATCTTATTAACCAAATTCCAATACCAGTATTTATCATAGGAGGCTTTGTCATCCCGGCTCCTCTTAAAGCACCAATCATTGAACTTGTAATTTGTTGAGGAACTTGAATCAAAGCCATCAACATTAAATAATATTTCGCTAACTCAATAACTTCTACTTCTGTGGTAAAAATAGCTAAAATCTGCTTTGGGAAAAACAAAAGTAACCCAGCAGTTATTGATGTAAATATTATACACCATTTAAATATTTCATTTGTATATCTAGTCGCAAGTTCTGGGTCTTGTTTCCCTAAACTCTGCCCAACAAAAGCTGTCGCTGCTATAGCAAAACCTGCTGCTGGCATATATGACAGTGACTCTGCTTGCAAACCTAGTTGGTGAGCTGCTAACGAAACCGCTCCAAAGCCAACAATCCATTTAGTTAAGATAATCGTAGCAAATTGCCAGAACAGACTTTCTCCTGCTACTGGGGATCCAATTTTTAATAACCTTTTTATTTCATACATTTCTACTTTAAACTGTTCTATCAAGCTAAATGATATAACTAGTTTAGGTCTATAAATTATCCAGATTGCAATGCCTGCACTGATTGACTGAGCAATAATAGCTCCATAAGCAGCTCCCTTAACTCCTAATCTTGGAAATCCAAAGTTCCCAAAAATTAATGTATAACTTACTATTACATTTATAACATTCATAATTAAAGCAATAATCATGGGTGTTTTAGTGTTCCCAGCACCTCTCATAATTGCCCCTACTATTTGCATTACAGCCATAAAAGGCATACCAAAAACTACTATTCTAAGATATTGTATTGATACTTCAAAAAGTTCTCCTTCAGCTCCAAACCAATATAAGATTGGTCTTGCAAATCCAAAAATTAGTATAGTAATTATTGAAACTAAAAAAACTCCAACTATCATTGATTGTAAAGCAACTCTTCTACCCAATGAGTAGTCTTGCTTACCGATAGCTCTAGCTACTAGTACAGTTGCACCTACACCTACAGCTCTAAAAATAGCCCATACAAGATGACTTATCCGGTTCCCTAAACCAACTGAGCCTATAGCGACAGCTCCAAGCCTACCTACCATTGCTGTGGCGACAATGCCAACCATCATCTGCAAAACACTTTCCATAGTAGCTGGCCATAACATGCTGAATATATTCTTCCTTAATTGCTTTTGTGATATATCTGACTTAACTTCTAAAACTGACATAATATTGCTCCAGACTAATTTTTATATTTTTTTTGATAATAACTACATAAATTACTTAGATAGCATTCGCTACACTTAGGTTTTCTTGCTTTACAGATTTCTCTACCATGATAAATAAACCAATGATGCGCATCTGCCCACACTTCTTTCGGTATTTTATCCATCAAATCTTTTTCAACTTCTAAAACATTTTTGCCACTAGAAAAGCCCAGTCTCTTAGATACTCTAAAAACATGAGTATCAACAGCAATAGCTTGCTTACCAAAGACATTAGCCAATACTACATTAGCTGTCTTTCTACCAACACCTGCTAAACTTTCTAAATCTTTTCTATTATCTGGTACTAATCCATTAAAATTATTAAAAATATCAGTAGCAGCTGACTTTATAAATTTACTTTTATTACGAAACAGTCCACATGTTCTAATCAGGTCTTCTATTTCTTTAATATCTGCATCAGCAAAGTCTTTAGCTGTTTCATATTTTTCAAATAAACTAGGAGTAATTTTGTTAACTCTATCATCTGTACATTGTGCAGACAAAATGGTTGCAATCAATAACTGAAGCGGATTATCAAAGTGAAGAGCTGTTTTTGGTGACCCATAATAGTCTTTTAATCTTTGTAAAATCTGTTCATATTTATCTTCCATATAGATGCCTCCTATCAATCGACTTCAATATTAACACAATGATAAGTCTATTTCTATAATCATTTAACAATTTGGGTTAGTCAACTGAATAAGATATAATTAAAATATATTAGATTAGGAGTGAGAAATTAAAATGAGAATTCTAGTGTTAAATGGAAGTCCTCATAGAAATGGTAATACTTTTTTATCAGTTGAATCATTTTTATCAGGATTCAAAGAAGCAAATGATGAGGTTAAAATATATCATTTAGCAGACTTAGACTACACCACATGTATTGGATGTAATAAGTGTTACGAAACAGGTTATTGTATATTTAATGATGACTTAGCGCCTTTACATACAGATTACGATAAAGCAGATTTTATAGTTATTTCATCCCCTATATACTTTTTCACTGTGTCAGCATTTTTAAAAGCTGCTATAGATAGAACACAAGCTCTATGGGCAAGTAAGTATATTTTAAAGAAACCAACAATAGATAGAAATAAGAAAAGAATGGGAGTTTTTATCGGTACTGGAGGTGCACCAAAATCAGAAAATTACCCTCAAGCTTTATCCCCAGTATTAGATATGTATTCAAAAGCTATTAACACAAAGTTACTGGATGAGATTATTTTTTATGATACTGATAAGATCAAAATGAAAAACAGGCCTAATGATTTATCAAATTTAAAAGATATGGGTAAAAAAATTAGAACAGAAACTAAGAAAGAGTTGAGCTAAAGGAAAGCTCAACTCTTTCTTTTATTTTAGATCAAATTCTCTTTGATAAGCATATATACCCTCTCGCAAAATGTCCATTGCTTTAGATAGCTCATCTTTTTCTAAAATATATGCTAATCTGACTTCATTTTTACCACTTCCAGGAGTTCCATAAAATCCTTCTGCTGGTGCAACCATAGTGGTTGCTCCATCATATCTAAAATCAGTTAACATCCATTTAGCAAATTTCTCAGCATCATCAACAGGAAGCCTTACAATAGCGTAAAAGGCTCCTCTTGGAGGTTCACAAAATGCTCCTTCAATACCATTAACTTTTTCTATTAGTGTTTTTCTTCTCTCATCATATTCTTTGACTACTTCTTTATAATATGAAACTGGAACTTCAAGAGCACCTATAGCTCCTTTTTGTTCTAAAGTTGGTGGGCATAATCTTGCTTGAGCATATTTCATAGTCGCATCAATCAACTCTTCATTTTTACTAATTACACAACCAATCCTAGCTCCACAAGCGCTATATCTTTTCGATATACTATCTGTGATGATTGAATATTTTTCTGCATCTTTAAGGCTTAAGACACTATGAAACTCACCTTCATACACGAATTCACTATATACTTCATCAGAAATAATTACTAAATTATGTTTTTTAGCAATCTCTAAAAGCATTTCTAATTCTTCCTTTGTATAAACAACTCCAGTTGGATTTCCTGGGTTACTAAAAATAATAGCTTTTGTTTTGTTAGTAACATAGCTTTCTATAGTCTCTTTATTAGGCAATCTAAAGCCATTTTCAGCATTGGTTGGTAATGGTACAACATTCACTTGTGCATAACTAGCAAACCCGTTATAGTTCGCGTAATATGGTTCAGGTATAATTACCTCATCATCTGGATCACAAGTTACCATCATTGAAAATAAAATTGCTTCACTTCCGCCAGTTGTAACAATAATATCTTCCGCAGTAATATCAACATTATGCCTCTCATAATATTTACTGAGCTTTTCTCTAAATTCTAGTAAACCATTTGATGGACCATATCTTAATACTTTGTCTTGAACTTCTTTAATTTTTGACCACATCTGCTCAGGAGTTACGATATCAGGCTGTCCGATGTTTAGATGATAAACTTTAACACCAGTTCTTTTAGCTTCATCAGCATAAGGGATTAGTTTTCTTATTGGTGAAGCTGGTATCTTTTGTGCTCTCTTTGAAATATTCATTTTGACCTTCCTTTCCAAATTACATATTAATTCTATATTTTATGTCCACAATAGTCAACAAACACTTTCTATATATATCATACTATTTTTGTAGGGTATTATAAAGTAAATACAGAGTAGATTTGCATCTACTCTGTAAAAATAATAATTCTTGTCAATACTGTCAATTATTTTTGTCTAATTCTTATATAAATATATTTCTGGGTATCTCACTGGTGTTTGCAAATTAGTTTTTGGGATAATAGTTACATTTTCTCCTAAACTATTTTCTAAACCATTAACTATCTCTTCTTGCATTTCAGTATTCCCAAATCCATCTGTTAATATCAATGAAATAGGTTTCTCCTCTATGCCTGTCACTCCGCTATAAAGTTCACTACCAAATATATCTAACAGATCATCGGCATCAGCTGATGAAGCAATAACTCCAGAAACATCTTTATCTATAGCATTTCTAATTTCATTTTTAGTTATTTTTCCAGTCTTAAAAGCTATATCATTTTCATTAGCATTTTCTAACTTGACTAATTTTCCACTATGTTCTTTGCCAACGCCAATCATTCCTTGAATTAAATCAACAGTTGTTAATATTGATACTGCTTGTTTTTCATCTGTTTTCTCCACAGTCCCATAAACATTAGCATATAGCATTTTTGGTCTGTAAAAAGGTTTTATTGTAATTTTACCATCTTGATTTATATCTTTAATTACTCCACTCATCGGAGTATAGACTATTTTTATGTCTCCTGCTAATGCTTGGCTTCTAAAGACTTCCTCTCCTACTTCAACTTGCAAAATTCGAGTAACTGATCTAGAACTAATGCCTAGTTCTTCAGCTGTATCAATAACTAATGGTTCTTCATCTTCACTGACTTTTTGCCTAATTAAAATATATTGTCCACTTTCTGAGATATGTTCGATATATCCATAATAAGGGGCCTCTAGTTTTTGACTATCATGCTCCGCTAGTACATCACCACGCGAAACATAATCTCCAATTTTTACATTTAAGATTTCTTTAAAATCTTTAATTGAGAAATCTTCATTAAAAAAATCACTAACATCAAAATATCCTGGTTGGATATCTAACAATTCAGTTTTTGCAATCAATGTTTCAGGTGTTACCTCTTGACCTTCTTCAACATATACCTCACCTGGATAAGGTAGCTTCATATTTCTTATTACTTTTTTATTTTTCTCTATTTTACTCACTGACTCCACCTCTTTTCAGATGATTAAAATCTTTTCCATACCATTCATCTATATTAATCTTACTAAATTCATCACTGATAGGTCTCCTACCATCCAAAATAAATCCATAAATAGAATTATCAATTTCTCTTTTAATTGGTTTTCCAAAACCAGCTCCAAAATCAACTTTTTTATGTGGGCTTATAGTAACTTTTACTTTATTGCCCTTAATATTTACAAATTCAATTTCATTTTTTATCAAGTCAAAAGTTTTTGTTTCATTCTCACTTTCTAAAGTTATAGTTGCAATATTTCGAATTAATAAAGCGTCAATTACTTTTGGTGCAATTATGGTGGCTACATTTAATAGTTGATTGTCAATTAATTCTAAATAACTTTCATCTAAATTATCATTAAGTACTAATTGACTTAAGTAATCTTCTTTATCTATCGCAAGATTAATTAAACCATTTGGTTGAAGTGAGTCATTAAATATTTGGATTATTCCTTTATAATCAAACTGACTTATAGCTCCCCCAGTTAAAATGACTTTGTCAAAAGCTTCCCATTCAGCTAATGTTCCTTCACTAGTTGCTTCTTGAGTGAACGTTTCATTCATACTCCTCACTATTCCAACACCATGTAACTTAGATGCGATTTCCTGATGTTCTACAAATCCTATTTCCAGAGCACCTGCAGTTAATGCTCTATTAAGTCCATCATTATAGATATCTTTATCTAAAGGGTGAGTCATCCTCTTAAATGAAGAATTCAGCATCTGCTTTTCATTCATACCTTCTGTCCAGTTGATTATTTTTGATAATCCTACTTTTTCCAATAATCTTGGTGCACTATAATTCATTCCTGCATCAGCTGATACTGATACAAAGCTTTTCCTTTCCTTTACAACTCCTACACCTGTATTAATTTTTTCACCACCATCTTTGATTGCTCTTTTATATTCTCTTCGAATATATTCAATACTTGAATATACATCAGTAGTAAAACCACCAACGTCAAAAATCAATGTATTAATATTATTATGAACAGAATACTTATCTACAAACCTTTTCATATTAGGTACAAGTGGTTGAATTTCACAATTGTATAACTCACCTAACTCATTAAATCCACTTACGTTTTTTACTACTTTTTTAATGTATAAATCTTGAATTGTTTCATTTATAGTTTCTATTTGTTCATATTCTAATTCAGGTCTTATATTTTCAGCTATCTTCACATCAATTTTACTATCTAAAAAATTTAACACATCTTCACGCACTTCGCTATTCCCTGCAAATACGACAGATGAATACTCATCTTCCCATCGTGTCTGCGGTTTAGCTGCATTTATAGTTTCAGCAAGTCCAAGTACTTGTTTCTCATTACCACCTTCGGTTCCACCGGCTAATAAAATTATGTCAGGTTTAGAATTCTTAAACTGAGCTAGCCTTTCAGGTTGTCTAACTGGACTACCCCCATTAACAATATCAACAACTACAGCTCCAGAACCTAAAGCAGCTCTATTTGCACTTTCTGCTGTCATTGTTCTGACAACTCCTGCTACAACCATCTGTAAACCGCCACCTGCTGTAGACCCTATTAACACCTTATCTACATCTTCAATTGTTTTGCCTGTTTCATTTAAAACTTCATCTATTAATTTCTTTACTCCATTTAAAGCTGTCTTTTCGTTTGTCTCTATTGTAGTTTCTGACTTTGCAGAGGCTAATAAATCCCAAATCTCATTTTTATTAACTAAAGTCACTTTTGTTTGAACACTTCCGATATCTACTAAAATCCAGTTCATTGAAGCACCCTCCTTTTAAGACTATTAGTCTATGTTAAATTATATCATATAGTTTTACTGTGTTAAATTAAAAAAGACTAGGTTATTAACCCTAGTCTAAAATAGTTATTTAAATTCAAAATTATTTACATACTTTCTCGACATAATAAATAAAATGGTAAATTCACCCAAATATCCAATAACAGTTCCTAAGCTACCAATCACTGCTCCAATATCTGGAAATATTTTGGCTAATATAAATATACTGATAATAAGTGCACCTATATTACTGAATTTACTGAAAGTAATAATCTGCGTTTGATTATGTCGCATTAACAGACCTGACAAAATCTCACTATAAGCATTTATTAGTGGTAATGGCGATAGAAATAAAATTACTTGTAAAGACATTGTTTTTAGTTCTTGTTCTACCCCAATAATATTAGTCAATACCCAGTCTCCTATAGGAGTAATTGAAATAGTCAATAAAAGTATACTCATAATAGCTCCTAAACTTAAAGCAAAGCGTTTTACTTTAAGCCATGCCAACTTGCTTTTTACAAAAACTAATACTACCTGATTAATTCGTGTAAACATACTAATAAAAATCCAAGCAAAACTTCTTCCTACTTCATGTGCCGCTATTGAAACTTCTGGATTTAAGGCTCTAGCTAAACCAGCATTTATTGATGGCTTTCCCCATGTCATGGCAAATCTTGCTGCAATCAGGGGGATAAAAAAGATTAAAAGTGATTTATAAGTTTCTTTTGGGAAATCTTTGTTTATTTTTGGCATCTTTTGTTTATAATTTCTTGCAAAAACAAAGCCCATGAGTGCTTCTGATCCTATTCCCATTACCATCAAAACTGCTCCAACCATACCGCCCGTTACAATGTGAGTCCTTGTAATGACTGTAGCTAAACTAAACATAACAATAACCCTTGTAGTTGTCATTACAGTTAATAGATAGGTCTTTCTCCTTACTGTTATCATGCCTTCATACATTGATCTAATACTAGCTACTAAAGGAATTATTAGAAAAATAGTAAAAGTCCTAATTGTATCCGGTAATAAATCTTCACTGATACCCATCATGTCTATAAAAACTACTCTGTTTAATGGTGTAAAAGCAACCATTGTCATTAGAAATAATGAAACGAAAATAGCAGTATAAGAAACCTTTTTAACTAGGTCAAACTTAATCTTATCATTTAGATGGGCCACACAAACGCTTCTTAGAGTTGTTGTTGGTGAATATAGCATTGTAGCTATCCCTTTTGCAACTGCGTATGTAGCAATTGCTATAGCTGCATCTTTAGTCCTAGCAAGAGCAGAGTTAACTACTGTGTGAGTAGTCATCATTATCATGGTAGAAAAAACTATTGGAACAAAAAATGCAATTATTTCTGAATATGTGATGATTTGTTCTTCTTTTAGTGACATATTAAGTAATCAAACCTTTCTTTTTATCAAAAACAAAGAATTTATAAAACAAAGTTGCTGAGAGAACATAAAAAACTAAAGCAATCATAAAAATAAATTCATAACCTAAACCCACTATGATATAGCCAGCCATAAACATCCCAATTGCTCTAGCACCCTCACCAAAAGCATTAATAACCCCATTTGCACTTGCTCTAGTCTCTCTAGTTATACTGTCCATTAAAAATGAGTTCTTAAGAGGATTTGACATTTGTTGTAGTGTATTTCTTGCCATATAAGCAATTGCTACAATCCATAAAGAGGGAGCAAATGCCATAATGAAAAATAAAGGGAACGACATTATCCTAGTAAAAATAATAGATTTCTCCATACCCATCTTCTTAGCTAAGGTAGGTGCATAAACTAAACCAAATATTACTACTACATTAGCTAATGAAAAAATAATTCCTGTTAAATCAGATCCTGCATTAAATTTCCTTAAAAAATATGTATTCATAAAAGGCAAAAAAGTGCCAGCTCCAAAACTAATTGTAGCATGTACAGCAGTAAATTTTTTAATAAAACTCATATCTTTTGTAGGTAAATTCTTAAGTGTTTTTATTATTGATGCTTTTTCTCTAGTTTTGAGTAAATTTTCATCTTTAGAAGGCTTTATTTTAGACAATTGCCAAAATCCAAATATCGCAATTATTAAAGATATTGAAAAAATTATTCTATATACAATCACTGTAGTTTGCTCTGGCAAAAACAATAAGATAATAAAAGGTAAAAATCCACCTAAAGAATTTCCTAACACTGTAGAAACTCTCATAAAGATATCTCTCATTGAGTAAGCATGAATGCGATTCTCTCTAGTCGCATTCTCATAAATAAATGGATTTATTGTAGCATTATACAGAGTAAGAAAGACTCCATCAAGTATATGTGAAGTATAAAGTAATGGAACAAAAACAAAAAATGCTCTCGTTAGATATGTTATTTTAGATATACCAACGCCAATCAAAAGACTATTTTTACGACCTATTCTATCTGAAAGTATTCCAGCCATAATAGCAAAAATAGCCATCATCATAGAAGACACTCCCATTAAGGAGCCATAGAAATCTTCTTGAAATCCTATCTCTATTAAATATCTTGGAAAATATAAGACATAAACCGCAATTGATAGTCTATTACACAAATCAAAGATTAAAAATGCTCTGATGTTATTATTAAAAGATTTCCATTGCAAAACGTATTCATTTATAATATTCATATGATATCCTCCATAACTTTATTTATTATACTAATTATTTTAGATATGTAAATGAAATTATGGAAAAAATACTTAGACTACAGTAATAAAACATTAAGGAGAGGTTATTATGAAGACTAAAGAAGTTTTCTTACACTGCCCAAGTTGTAAACAAACTTATAATTTAGAAAAAGCTAGATGGAGATGCGATTGTGGTAATTATCTATTACTACAGGGAGATTTTGAATTTAATGTAGAAGATATTATTAAAGAAGATAATAGCTTTTATCGGTATAAAGCAACTCTGCCTTTTTTGAAGGAAGCAGTCTCTATTGGTGAGGCAATTACGCCTTTAACTAAAACTACAATTGATGAAAGAGTCTGTGAGTTAAAACTTGACTATCTCTTACCTACTGGCTCATATAAGGATCGTGGTGTTTCCGTAATGATTAGCGTTTTAAAACATTGGGGACTTGATAAAATCGTAGAAGACTCATCAGGAAATGCAGGATCTGCAGTAGCAGCTTATTCATCAAAAGCAAAAATTGATTGTGATGTATATATACCTAGCTATACTTCATCTGGAAAAGCTGCTCAAATAGAGTTGTATGGCGCAAATTTAGTTAAAGTTGATGGTTCAAGAGAAGACACAGCCAACCAAGCCTTTAATGCAGGTGAAAAGAGCTTTTATGCAAGTCACAATTGGAGCCCTTTCTTTGAACATGGTGTGAAAACATATATTTATGAAATATGGGAGCAAAGAAATTATACGCTACCAGACTTTATAATTGTACCTTGTGGAAATGGAAGTTTAGTAACTTCTGCATATATAGCTTTTAATGAAATGATTCAAAATAATCTTATAAAAAAATTGCCAAAGATTATTGCTGTGCAATCTGAAAACTGTGCACCACTTGCTAGAGCATTTAACAAAAACCTAAAAGAACCTGTAAAAGTGAAAAAAACTAGTACACTAGCTGAAGGTATTAGTAGTGCTTCTCCATTGAAAGGAAAAGAAATATTAAAAGCAGTTTATGAAACAAAAGGTTTGTTTGTAACAGTAAGTGATAAAGAAGTTTGGGAATCATTGAAAAAGTTAGCTAAGCAAGGAGTGTTTATTGAACCAACTAGCGCAACAGCTACAGCTGCTTTTACAAAACTAGTTGAAGATAAAACCATCAGAAATAATGACTCTGTGGTAATTCACCTAACTGGCCACGGACTTAAAGCAGTAGATAAAGTTTTAGAGTTAGTTGATAAAAGCTAAGGGGCTGTCTCAAAATAAGTTAATTGATGGCAGAACCAGCAGCAATTGAGTATAA
>JBKHBO010000063.1:0-9399 GCA_046542315.1 Clostridia bacterium | reverse complement strand
ATAGTAACATGCAGATTGCCTGGGAAGGCATTAGATAAGCTAAGTAAAAAATATAATTTATACATTCATGCTAGTAAGGAAAGTATTATGAGTGATGAAGAACTAAAACAGAGGATTGGAAGTGCTGATGCTATAATTACACTTTTATCAAATAAGATTGATGAAAAGATGTTAACACAAGCTCCAAACTTAAAGATTGTAAGTAATTATGCAGTTGGATATAATAATATTGATGTCAAAGCATGTACAGATAGAGATATTTGGGTAGGGCATACCCCAGGTGTTTTGACAGAAACAACAGCTGACTTTGCTTTTACTCTAATGATGACTGCCGCTAGAAAAATTGTTTCTGCTGATAAGTTTGTTAGGGATAAAAAGTTTAAAGGTTGGTTGCCAGAGCTATTTATGGGAACAGATATCCATCACAAAAAATTAGGAATTATAGGTATGGGTAGGATAGGGCAAGCACTTGCAAATAGAGCCAAGGGATTCAATATGGATGTAGTTTATTATGACTCAAAAGGAGATTTAGGTCTTGAGTATGCAAGAAGTGTAGAATTTGAAGAATTATTAGAAACTAGTGACTTTATATCCTTGCATGTCCCATTAGTTGATAGCACACACCATTTAATAGGTGAGAAAGAATTAGAAATCATGAAAGATAGTGCTATACTTATTAATACATCTAGAGGTCCTGTAGTTGATGAGGCAGCGTTAGCTAAAGCACTTATAAATGAACAGATTGGTGCAGCTGGGCTAGATGTGTTCGAGAATGAGCCTAAAGTATATTCAGATTTGTTATCTTTAGAGAATGTCGTTTTAGCACCACATATTGCTAGTAGCTCAAAAGAAACAAGGGAAATGATGACTGAGGTAGCTGTAGAAAATGTCTTAAGAGTGTTTGAAGGGAAGAAACCTTTGCACGCTGTAAATACAATAAATTAAAAAAGTGAGGTAATATCATGGATTCATATGAACTAATTAGATTTATAAGTGAAAGTACTAAAAAGACACCAGTAGAGGTATATATAAAAGGAGATTTAGCCAAAATCAATTTAGAAGGAGTTAAGTTTTTTGGTAATGAGTCTTTTGGGACTATATTTTGTGAGCTAAATCAATGGGAAAAATTAAGCGAAAAATACAGTGATGAAATAAAAGATTCTGTGGTAAAAATTGATCGAAGAAACTCTGCGATACCTCTTTTAGATTATAAAGATGTAAATGCAAGAATTGAGCCAGGAGTAATTATTAGAGATATGGTTGAGATCGGCGATGGAGCTGTAATTATGATGGGATCTGTAATAAACCTCGGAGCAAGAATTGGCAAAAAGACAATGATTGACATGAATGTAGTAATCGGTGGAAGAGGTGCAATAGGAGACAATTGTCATATAGGAGCAGGAGCGGTAATCGCTGGTGTAATAGAACCGCCAAGTGCTGACCCAGTTGTTATTGAAGATGATGTTGTAGTTGGTGCTAATGCAGTTGTGCTAGAAGGTGTAAGAGTTGGAAAAGGAGCTGTAGTTGCTGCAGGTGCAATTGTAACAGAAAATGTACCAGAAAATGCAGTAGTTGCAGGTACACCAGCAAGAGTTATCAAGATGAAAGATGAGAAGACTGCTTTAAAAACACAATTAGTTGAAAGCTTAAGGCAGTTAAATAAGGAGTAATATAATAAATGAATAATTTAATTAAATACCGTCAAGAACTACACCAAATTCCTGAAATAGGACATAAAGAAATTAAAACCACAGCTTATCTACTAGAAGTTTTGACAAAGTTAGATAGCTTTGAGATAGATCAGCCTCTCCAAACAGGGTTAGTGGCTTTTAAAAAAGGAACAGTAGGTAATAAATGTATAGCTTTTAGAGCAGACATTGATGCATTACCAATGGACGAAAAAACTAATGTATCATATTCTTCAAAACATAAGGGATATATGCATGCTTGTGGTCACGATATCCACATGGCAACCTTACTGGGATTAGCTGAAGAATTAGAAAATAATCCTTGTGAAGAAGATGTTTTGTTAATTTTTCAGCCAGCGGAAGAAGGCCCTGGTGGAGCAATGCCTATGATAAAAGCAGGAATACTTGATAAGTATATGCCAGATGAAATATATGCCTTACACGTTAGCCCTGAATATCCAGTAGGAACTATAGCTACAAAATCTGGAACTCTTTTTGTTAGCAATAGCGAACTGTTTGTTGATCTTTACGGAAAATCTTCTCACGGAGCTTTGCCACATGAAGGAAACGATATGATAGTTGCGGGTATGAATTTAGTAAATCAGTTGCATACCATTATTAGTAGAAATATTAATCCATCAAATTGCGCAGTTGTGACAGTGGGAAAATTTAATGCTGGGACAAGATTAAATATAGTAACAGACCATGCTCGGTTAGAAGGTACAATAAGAGTTAAAGATACAAAAGATATGCCGATCATTAAGAAAAGAATAACTAATATTGTTGAAGGAGTTGCAAAATCTTTTGAGGCAGATTTTGAATTAGATTTTGGAGCAAGTTATTCCGCGGTTGTTAATGATGATGAGAAACTTAAGAAGTTTTATGAGAAAACTAGTAAAATTGAAGGATTAAAAACAGTAGAGTGTGAACATACTATGGCAAGTGAAGATTTTGGATTCTTTTTAGAAAGAGTTCCTGGAGTTATGTTTTGGTTGGGAGCTTCTCAAGGGAAAGAGGGTATAGGGCTTCATCATCCAGAATTTCTACCAGATGAAAAAGCTATTGATTATGGTGTTAAAATATTTAGGAGTTTATTAAACTAATAATATCACTCCAGCTATTTTGTTGTAGCTGGAGTGATTCTGTATTTGCTAACTATGACATTCTTTGTTAGGAAGGACCATTATGGACATTTTGTTAAGACGACTTATCCCCTTTTCAATGTTAACAGTAAATCTAATAACAACTCATTTTTGCCTTAGCAAGAAGAAAAACGTAATCAAGACTATATTATTTTTAACAGTCTATACGGGGTTAATGGTTATTGTAAGCTTATTTATAAGGCAAAGACTCAATCAACAATTCTTGCAGTGGGGTTTATTGCTGCTCATCGGTGCGACATACTATTTTCCAATCAAATATTTGTATCAAGAAAAGAGTCGAAATGTTATTGCGGTAATGCTTTTTTCTTGGATTCATACTCTTTCAGTCACTTTTTTTGCTGTTTTTTTCTCAACTAATTATTTTAGTAACAATGTAGGAGGTTTTGCTTTTTTAGTTCAAAACTCAATTTTCATTTTTTCAACACCATACATAATAAGATTTATAAAAACTAAGTTTATATACATATTAGATAATATCCCGAAGAAAATGTATATTTATCTTTTAGCCTTGTCTACAATAGAATTTTTCTTGCTGATAATAACATATTTGTTGCTAGCAAGAGATAATAATCCAATTTGGATTATTACAATAGGAATAGGGTTAACTTTAATTGCTATTATAGTTTTTGGATTAATATATATGATAGTAAAGAATCAAAATGAAATTAGCAATCTTGAAGATGTAATATATATAGATGATTTAACTAAATTAAATAATAGAGCTGCTTTATTTAACAATATTAATGAATTAGTCAATATAGGAAGCAAATTTAGATTAATATATATGGATTTAGATAATTTCAAATTTATTAATGACAGATATGGACATTTTGAAGGAGATGAATACTTAAAAAGATTTGCCAAGATTATTGAAGGTTTTGTCAACGAAGATGGTCTAGCCTATAGAATATCTGGTGATGAATTTATCATCATATTTACAAATATGTCTGTAGAAATAGATGAAGATAAAGTAAAAGAGTATATAGAAAAACATGAATTCAACCAAAACTTTTTAGGTGTTAGCATAGGTTTTTCAAAATTTCCAGAAGATAGTAATGATGTTGACAATCTAATTAGAATTGCAGATGAATCAATGTACAAAGATAAAAAGGTTAAAGAGAAACTACATTAATATGATTTGGCTTACTTTAATGGGTATTAAAGTTGAATAGTATTAAAGTAGTTTTTTTAGTTTTAAATTAGTGTGATATAATTTAGATAATAACATGAAGAGGTGCTAAATTATGGGAGATATACAATTAATAATTATAACAGGCATATCTGGAGCAGGAAAATCGTTAGCGTTAAATATCTTAGAAGATAGAGGATACTACTGTGTTGATAATTTGCCCTCGAAACTGGTAACTCAGTTTGTAGAGTTGTGTAAAAGTTCTAGTGAAGTAGAAAAAATTGCAATTGGTCTAGATATCCGTGGAGGAAGGTTTTTTGATGATCTAGAACAAGAGTTAGAAAGCTTAAATAAAAGATATAGTCTGAAAGTTATCTTTTTAGATGCAGACGACGAAGTTGTAATACAAAGATATAAAGAAAGTAGAAGACAACACCCCCTAACAGATGCTAAAGATACATTATTAGAGAGTGTTGTTTTTGAAAAGAAAAGATTAGTTACAATTAAAGAAAAAGCTGATTTTGTAATAGATACCTCTGAGTTAACTCCAAAACAACTAAAAGAGAAGTTATTTAGATATCTTGATTTAGATCGCTCTGGCAAAGTAATGGATATTAATCTCTTATCATTTGGATTTAAAAGAGGAATTCCAATTGATGCTGATTTGGTTTTTGATATCCGGTTTTTGCCAAACCCGCATTACTTACCTCATTTGAAGAATTTGAGAGGAAATCAAAAAGAAGTGCAGGAATATATATGGAAACATGAACTTTCTGAACAATATTATCAGAAATTACTAGACTTACTCTTATTATCTATTCCTCATTATGAGAAAGAAGGAAAAGCTAATTTGACAATAGCTATAGGTTGTACTGGTGGACATCATAGATCTGTTGCGTTTGTAGAGAGATTATATGAGGATTTGTCTCAATTAAGGTATCCATTGAGTATCAATCATCGAGACATTAACAAGCAAGGATGATGAAATTTGAATATTTTTAAATGGTTTATACCAGGGCTTAGAGTAAAACGTTGGTTGGCTTTAAGCTTTCTAGGTGTAGTTTTTATAATATTAGGGCTTAGCATTTTAATAGATTTTTCTCTACCAGTTAATATTTACAGCTTTTTAAATAAGTCAAATTCATTTTTACTTATTATGGGCTTTCTGCTTTTAGGAGCTTTAGCAGTATATAAAGGAATGAAAAATTTTATGGCAGAGATTTTATGTGCCTATTTAGATGAGAATTATGAGAAAACTTATGGAACTGTAGTAGATGTTATGATGAGACAGAATATTATCAATAGTTCGCCTAGAATAGTTGTAATTGGTGGCGGGACTGGTCTTTCTTGTTTGCTAAGAGGAGCAAAACATCTAACTCACAATATCACTGCAGTTGTCACTGTAGCAGATGATGGAGGTAGTTCTGGAAGAATCAGAGAGATGAATATCCCTGCGCCAGGGGATATTAGAAACTGTATAGTTTCCTTAGCAAGTGCCAGTGACGAGATGAGAGATTTGTTTAATTATCGCTATTCAGAGGATGATATTGTTTTTGAAAACTTATCTGGTCATAGCTTTGGAAATATTTTTATAGCAACCTTGGCAAAAATCACAGGTTCTTTTCAATCTGCTGTGAGATTAGCTTGTAGAGTTTTAGATGTAAAAGGAGAAGTCTTACCTGTTACATTGTGTGATAGCATTCAATTAATAGCTAGACTAGAAGATGGTTCTATGGTTATTGGAGAATCAGAAATTGGTAAAGTACCAGCTCCGATTGAGGAAATTTTTATGGAGCCAGAATGTTTTGCAACTGAAGAAGTAAAAAAAGCAATTTATAGTGCAGAAATGATTGTTATAGGTCCCGGGAGTTTATTTACAAGTATTATAGCGACTCTTTTACCAAAAGGAATTAAAGAAGCACTAAATAATACAGATGCAAAAATTGTTTATGTAGCAAATATTATGACTCAAAATAGCGAAAGCTTAAATTTGAGCTTAAGTGAACATGTTGAAAAAATTGAACAATATATAGGAAGAAATACTATTGATTCAATTTTAGTGAATAACGAAGATATACCAAAAGAAATAATAGATAACTACAGGCTTCAAGGTGCAGATAAAGTTGAAAATGATTTTAGGATATTAATAGAAAAAGGATATGATGTAATATTATCTGATTTATTATACAAACAAGACTTGTTACCAGTTAGACACGACTCATATAAAGTAGGATGGGAATTGCAAAAATTATTAATGGACAAATAAAGGACCTAAGGTTTTAATCACCCTTAAGTCCTTTATCATTATTCTACTAGTTTTGAGAGATCTGAAATTGGTTTAATTAAATCAACAATAGATTGCAACAGAGCAAGCCGATTACTTCTTAACTCTTTATCATCTACCATAACCATAACATTATCAAAGAATTGATTGATTTTGTTTTCTAATGTTGAAAATAAAGATAAAGCTGCTGTGTAATCTAGATTTTTCACATTTATCAAAAATTCAGGTTTGATGTTCATATAAGCATCAAACAATTCTATTTCTTCTTTATCTCTAAGCAATTCTTTTGATAAGGCATGTTCTTTTTCTGCTTTTTCAGCTAAGTTATTAGCTCTTTTATATCCAGCTATTAATGACGAGTATTTTTCGCTTTTCTTAATCTCTGTTAAAGATTTAGCCAATTCAAATATATCTAAAATGATATAATTATCTGTTTCTAAAATACTATCAAAAATATCATAGCTAAACTCATCAAACACATTTCTTATTCTTGCTTTAAAAAAGTTCCAAAACTCTTCCCATAAAGCTTCCTTTTCTACATATGACTTTTCTAATAATTCAAAGCTGATAGAAAATAATTGATACAAATCTATTCTGTACTCTCTATCTACCATAATTCTTGCGATACCAGCAGCTTGTCTTCTCAGACCATAAGGATCTTGAGATCCACTAGCACTCAAGCCAACTGCTAAACAACTTACTATAGTATCAATTTTATCAGCAATAGCGAGGATAGCTCCATAGTCTGAAAAAGGCAAATCTCCATCAGATGATGTAGGCATGTAGTGTTCAGAAATTGCAGAGGCAATGCTTTGGTCATATCCCTGCGCTAATGCATACTTCTCACCCATGATTCCCTGAAGTTCTGGAAATTCATAAACCATTTGTGTTGCTAGATCAGTTTTTATCAAGTTTGCTGCAGTTACTAAGGTATCCTTTTTAATGTTTGTAAGATTAAGTTCTGCATCTATAAACAATGAAAGATCTTTGACCCTTTCAACCTTTTGATAAATTGTGCCAATATCCTCTTGGAATATTGCAGTTTTTAACTTTTCATTATAAGATTCTAACGGTTTCTTCAAATCTTCTTGATAGAAAAACTTTGCATCTGCTAGTCTTGCAACTAGAACTTTTTCATTACCACTAATGACATTTTCAATATAATCTTCATTGCCATTTCTTACACCTATAAAATGGGGTAATAAAGCTTTGTTTTTATCTTTGACTGGGAAATATCTTTGATGATCTTTCATTGGAGTAATTATAACTTCTTCAGGTAACTCTAAATAGCTTTTATCAAAATTACCCACAAAAGCAGTAGGGTATTCTAATAAATTAACTACTTCTTCAATTAACCACTTATCAATAACTACATTAAAATTGTGAGCATTTTCTAAAGAATTAATTTGTTCTAAGATCATTTCTTTTCTAGAGTTTATGTCAACAATTACATAATTGTCTTCTAAAATGCTTAAGTAATTATCAACACAATCAACTTCAATTTGCCCTTCACTTAAAAAGCGGTGACCTTTAGTTAAGTTGCCAGTTTTAATTTTTGCATAATTAAAATCTATCAGTTCATTATCTAATAGAGCTATTAACCAGCGTATAGGTCTACCAAATTTAGTTTCATTATCTCCCCATCTCATTGGTTTAGGGAAGTTAAGAGATTCTATTAGAGAAGTTAAAATATCAGGTAATAATACTTTTGTTTCTTTTCCTTCGATATGGTTATTTAGATAAAGATATTCTTGCCCATTAAAGTTTTTATAAACTAAATCATCTTCACTAGCATTAAACTTTTTCATAAATCCAAGCCCAGCTCTTGTCAAATCATCATTTTCATCTAGAGCTATACGTTTTGGGGGCCCTTTTATTTCCTCATCAATATCATTTTGTTTTTTTGCTAATTCACTGACAATTACACTTAATCTTCTTGGGGTAGCATAGGTGTTAATCTCACTATAGCTTATATTTAATTCCTTTAATTGTTTTTCTAAATTATTCTTAAGTTGATTCAAAGCAGGAGATATAAAAGAAGCAGGTAATTCTTCTAAACCTATTTCAAATAATAACTTACTCATTTATTCTTCCTCCTGATATTCTTTTAATAACTGAGTTCTTCTGGGTTCATCTTTTATTAGAGGAAAACCAAGATCAATTCTAGATTGTAAATATGCTTTAGCACATTCTCTAGATAAATCTCTAATTCTTCCGATATAAGCTGTTCTTTCTGTAACTCCTATTGCACCTCTTGCATCTAGCAAGTTAAAATAATGTGAGCATTTTAAAGCTTGTTCATAAGCAGGCAAAACTAATTTTGCTTTTATTAAACTTAATGCCTCTTTTTCATGGAGAGTAAAAAGCTTTTGAAGCATTTCAATATTTGAATACTCAAAATTATATTTAGATGCTTCAATTTCATTTTGTAAGTAAATATCGCCGTAAGTAACTCCGTCAGTCCACATAATGTCATAAATGCTACTCACATCTTGAATATATGTAGCTAACCTTTCAAGACCATATGTTATTTCGCCACTTACAGGTTTACAATCAATTCCTCCACACTGTTGGAAATATGTAAATTGGGTAATTTCCATTCCATCTAACCATACTTCCCAACCTAACCCCCATGCACCTAAAGTTGGAGCTTCCCAATTATCTTCAACAAATCTAATATCATGTTTTTCTAGTTTAATTCCTATAGCTTCTAAGCTTTTTAAGTAAATTTCTTGAATATTATCAGGGGATGGTTTAAGAATCACTTGATACTGATAATAGTGTTGTAACCTGTTTGGATTTTCTCCATATCTACCATCGGTAGGTCTCCTACAAGGCTCTATATAAGCAGCTTTATATGGTTCTGGTCCAAGAGCACGTAAAAAAGTAGTAGGATTCATTGTTCCAGCACCTTTTTCTATATCATAAGGTTGATGAATAATGCAGCCTTGTTTGCTCCAAAAATGGTCTAATTTTTGTATAATTTCTTGGAAATTCATTTTAATCTCCTTTTTATTCTAGTCTAATAATATATTCTAACATAAGAGACATTATCTTTTTAGCATACATATAAAAAAAGTTGTTTTTTGTTAAGTTTGTAATGTTTAAGGTATTAAAGTAAAATAGATATATAAG
>JBKHBO010000010.1:0-38793 GCA_046542315.1 Clostridia bacterium | reverse complement strand
ACTAAAGCCTTTTGGATTTAGAGGATATAGAAGCAAAACCTGTAAAAGAAATTAAATAGGCATATTAAAAGAGGGGTCGACCCCTCTTTTAATCTTCATAAATTAATCTTGCTGGCTCAGATTCTAAACTAAATACTTTTTCTACGTCTTGATTAATTAAATCCTCAATCTTACCATCATAAATAATTTTAGCACTTACACTACAATTCGAGCTCATTGACCTTGGAACTGGCATCAAAATACATTCAATATTATTTGTTTTCATTTCCCTTGAAAATTTTATTGCTCCAGTATGAGTGAAAAAAAGAACTTGATATTCCATTCTATTTATAAGCTTTCAGTAAGTATTTATCATCAAAGTTTTCTATCTCAACCTTATATCCTTTAGAAGTACAAAATCTTTTGATATTGTTTTTTGCAGTATTATTATCTGCAACAATTTCTAACTCTTCTATATTATTCTCTAGAGCATTTTTTGTCATTAAAACTGGCTGTGGACAACTCATTCCACTAGTATCTATTCTACTCATGATACTTCCCCCCATAAATAAATTCTGAATTAAATAACGATGTTATACCTAAAGCTACAATACATACAATAACTGCTATTTGACCATTAACACTTACACCTGCTGGTGAAGCTGCAAGACCAAAATTATGACTAAAAGCAGCACCAATTAACATGCCCATAACTGTAACTGCAGAATCACTGTTTCCTTCACCTGCTAATATTAACTGTCTCATTGGGCATCCTCCTAATAAAACAGATCCCCATCCAACTATTAATAGTCCTAAAAAATTATAAACATGATTTGTGTGTGCTACAGGTTGTCCATCAAATCCTAAATTAAAATTACCAAAAGCAAAATTACCAATTAAAGCTACTATAAAGATAAAAACAAAACCAATTAGTAAATGATTATCTTTAAATAATATATTATCTCTTATGCCACCTACCATGCATAATCTGGACTTCTGAGCTAATACACCTACAATAAGACCAGCAACTAAAGCTAATAATACTGGAGCTGCCATTGAACCAGGTCCTGATTCACTAAAAAAAATAAAAGCAGGTCTAACTATCAAAAACACTAGTAATCCAATCATAATTGCTGGAAGAAGATACCCCTCTGTTCTCTTTTGCTCATAGTTTCTATTTAAATTAAATCCTTTATTTAGAAAGTATACACCTATTCCAATCCCCGCAATAAAACCAAATAGACCTACTAATGCATTCAAGTCTCCTCCTGCTAATCTTAAGACCATACGTAATGGACACCCTAGGAAAATTAAAGATCCGATCATAACTAATGCTCCCAAGACAAATCTAGTAAAAGGTGAAGAACCTCCTCTAGCTTTAAACTCCTTAGAAGCTGCAGACATCATAAATGCACCTAAAACTAATCCAATAATTTCTGGTCTGATATATTGGACTACTCCTGCTCTGTGCATTCCTACAGCACCTGCTATGTCTCTAATAAAACATGCTATACAAAATCCCATATTTAAAGGGTTCCCAAAATAGACTAAAGCAACTGAAAATACTCCGACAACTGCACCCGCTATAACAACTTTCATTTTGTCACTCATAAATCTTCTCCTCCGAACTCAACAGTATTTGTCAACAATATTAAAATAACAATAAATTAGACCGTTGTAAATAATTTTTTTTTATATTATATATAAATTCTTCTTATTCTATTGAACATAAGCCTTAATAGACATATAATATAGCTTGATTGGAGGTAGTAAAATGAATAAAGTATATATGGATGGCGGTGCAACTTCTTTTCCAAAAGCTCCTGGAGTAACAGAAGCCATGGTTTATTTTTTGGAAAATGTTGGCTCTAATGTTAACAGAGGAGCTTATGACACGTCTTATCAAGCAGAAAATATTGTGTTTGAAACTAGAGAATTATTAGCTAAACTTTTTAATTTTGATTTAGCTGAAAATGTCATATTTACAAAAAATGTTACTGAAAGTATGAATATTTTAATTAAAGGCATTTTGAAAAAGGGAGATCACGCTTTAGTAACCTCAATGGAACATAATGCTGTAATGAGGCCATTAAATGGTCTTCATCAGATAAGTTATACAAAAATTCAATGTGATAAAGAAGGTTATCTTGATCCCAATGATATTAAAGATAACATTGAAGATAATACCAAAGTTATGTTTATAAACCATGGATCTAATATAACTGGTAGTATTCAGAATATGAAAAGTATTGGACAAGTTTGTAAAAGAAACAATATTTATTTAATTATAGATGCTGCTCAAACTGCAGGGTTTTGTGATGTAGATTTTAATCTATTCAATGCAGATGCAATTGCTTTTACAGGACATAAAAGTTTACTTGGGCCTCAGGGAATGGGTGGATTTATTGTGAGCAATAAATTAGCCATAGAAATGTCTACTTTGATTGAAGGTGGCACTGGTTCCTTATCTGAGTCAGAATATCAACCTAACTATATGCCCGACAAATTTGAAGCAGGCACATTAAACATTCCAGGAATTTATGGTTTAAATGCAGCTTTAAAATATATTAATAAAATAGGGCTTGAAAAAATCAGAGAGAAAGAGTTGAAGCTTACAGAAATTTTCTTAGATAAAATAAATAATGTAAAGGGTCTTAAGATTATTGGTCCAAATAATTTAATTAATAGAACAGCTGTGGTATCTCTTGATTTTTTAGAAAAAGACAACGCTAAAGTATCATACCTACTTGATAAAAACTACGGAATTATGACTAGGTGTGGTCTGCACTGTGCGCCAAGTGCACATAAAACAGTTGGTACTTACCCTGATGGTACTGTAAGATTTGGATTGAGTCATTTCCATAATGAAGGTGATATTCTAAATACTATAGATAGCATAAAAGAAGTTCTTAAAAATTGTAAATAGAAAATATGCTACTCTTTTCGAGTAGCATATAAATCTATAAAGCTTTTTCTAAATCTTCAATTATAGCTTCAACTGGCTCAATTCCTATTGATAATCTGATAAGACCATCAGTAATACCAAGAGCTAATCTTTTTTCCTTGGGCATAGGCCTGTGAGAAGTTGATACTGGATGTAAAAGCGTAGTAGCTACACCTGCTAAACTAGGAACGTATTCAATCATTTCTAAATCTTGTATGAACTTCTCTGCTCTTCCTAAACCTCCGTCAAGTTCAAAAGAAAGCATACCTCCAAATCCATTTTTAAATTGATCTTTTGATATAATATTTTGTGGGTGTGATTTAAGTCCTGGATAGTTAACTAATTTAACACTTTTTTTAGTTTCTAAATATTTAGCCACTTCTAGTGCATTTTTACATATTCGTTCCATTCTCAATTCTAAAGTTTTTAAGCCTCTCATAGTTAGCCAAGCATCAAAAGGACCTAAGGATGCTCCAAAAGACTTTACCTTTTCATTGACTGTTTCACAAAATTCCTTACTCCCTAAAACCACTCCAGCTGTAACATCACTATGTCCATTTATATATTTAGTCAAACTGTGAACTACTACATCGGCTCCATAACTTAAAGGTTTGAATACATAAGGTGACGCAAATGTATTATCTACAATTACCTTAATACCATTCTTATGGGCTAGGTTTATGATTTTCTTTTGATCTGCTACTTTCATTGTTGGATTAGTTATAGTTTCTAAATATATTATAGAGGTCTTTTCATCTAAACTATTTTCTACTTTTTTAATATCAGTCATATCTACAAATTCAACTTCAATACCTAACTCAATCAAGTCTTTTGATAAAAGTGTGAAAGTTCCTCCATAAACTTCGTGACTAGCCACAATTTTCGAGTTTTCACTAACCAAAGCTAATATTGCACTTGCGATAGCTCCCATTCCAGAAGCCGTTGTTACAGCAGCTTCTGCTTCACTTATCCCTGCTAAAGTTTTACCTAATGCATCTCTATTCGGATTGCTATATCTGGAATAGATAAACCCTCCTTCTTGTTCAAGTACTCTGTCTACATGAGAAATATCCTCAAAGGCATAAACAGAAGTTTGGTAAATAGGCATTACTTCAGGCCTAGTATTAAGATTTGGACTCTCCTTACCAGAATGTATCGCTAGAACCTTGTCAAATTTATTCAAATAAATCACTCCTTTACTTTATCTATTTCTCTATTAAATTCCTTAATCCTTTATCACAGTCAAAAATTAATACTTCTTTTTTCAATTAGAGCTTTTACTTTCTTTTTTAGGCAGGATATTTGACATCTTTAGAGAAAATATAGTTAGTAAAAAAATTAGGAGGAACAATTTTGAATATTTCTGATAAAGCAAAAAATTTGCATTTTGACAACTTTGTTGTTGATACACATTGTGACACTCTCATGAAAGTAGTAAACTCCTGGGACCCATATTATCGTAGAATGAATAATTTGGAAGGCCCAATTGACCTTTCTAAAGAAAACCCTGATATGCATCTTGATATTCCTAGAATGAAAAAAGGAGGATTGAATCTACAATTCTTTGCTATATATATAGAACCAAGATTCAAGCCAAGTGGAGCGCTAATGAGGACTCTTCAAGGATTTGATGCGTTTGAACAAATGCTTCAGAATAACCCTGATGTTATAAAAGTTACTTCTTATGAAGATGCACTAAAAGCAAAAGAAAAAAATGCAACTGCTGGATTATTAGCTATTGAAGGTGGAGAAGCCCTTGAGGGAAGCTTAAGTGCATTAAGAATGCTCTACAAACTAGGACTCAGAGCGATTGGTTTAACTTGGAATCAAAGAAATAGAATAGCTGAAGGTGTGGGTGATTGTGTCAGTGGTGGAGGATTAACTACTTTTGGCAGAGAACTAATTGCAGAAATGAATAAGTTAGGAGTTATTATAGATATAAGCCACTTGTCTCCTGCTGGCTTTTGGGATGTTTTAGAGTATTCAAATAAACCAATAATAGCATCTCACTCTAATGCCCGAGCTGTTTGTGATCATCCAAGGAATCTTTATGATGACCAAATTAAAGCACTAGCTGAAAATGGCGGAGTTATGGGGATGAATTATTGCTTACCTTTTGTAAAAGATGGAGATGATGTCACTATTGAAGATATGTTAGATCATGTTGATCATATAGTGAACCTTGTTGGTGTTGATTACGTTGGACTTGGCAGTGATTTTGATGGAATCTCAGCATCACCTAAGGGGCTTGAAAATGTTACTACTATCCCTAACTTTACTCAAGGACTAGTAGATAGAGGTTACACCGATCAAGAGATAATAAAGATTTTAGGTGGCAACTATTTAAGAGTACTAAAAGAAGTACTTTAAGAAGGATACAATAGGTATCCTTCTTTTTAAAGAAATGATATTATGAAAAAAACTATAGGAGTTTTTGATTCGGGTTATGGTGGAATTAGTGTTTTAATAGCATTAAAGAAAGTTTTGCCAAATGAAAACTATGTCTATTATGCTGATAATTCAAATGCCCCTTATGGATCAAAAAGCAATAGGAATATTATTAAACTTTCAGTAGATATATGTAATTTCTTACTAGAAAGAGGTGCTAAGGCAATAATAGTTGCATGTAATACTGCAACAAGCGCAGCTATTGAAACTCTTAGAATTAAATATACTATTCCTATTATTGGTATGGAGCCAGCACTTAAACCAGCTTTATCTCTGGGCGGTAAAACTATAATATTGGGCACAAAAGCTACTTTAAAAAACAAAAAGCTAGAAAGCTTAGTTAAAAGATTAAATCCTAGTGAAGAAATTGTACTTATAGATGGTTCAAAATTAGTAAGTTATGTTGAAGACTTTCATACTGAAACAGATGAATTCCAGAAGTTATTAAAAGAATTACTTGATGATCAACTAGATGCAAAAAATATAGTTCTAGGTTGTACTCATTTCTTATTTTTTAAAAAGCAAATATCAGAGCTATTGCCTGAAGCAACTATTATAGATGGGCATCTTGGTACTGCTAATAGATTAAAGCAAGTTTTAGATGATAACAATCTTTTAGAAAATCTAGAAGGTACAATTGACTTTTATTCATCAAATGGAATTAACTCAGCAACTAAAGCTAAGCGTTTGTATCATACTAACCAAAACCTAGACATTTTTTTACTTTAAAAAACATATTGAGGTAAATTAATTGCTTAAGAGCAACTTTATGTTGTATTATTAAGGAAGAGTAAACATGTTAAAAAGGATGTGTCTTAATGAGAAAGATTAAATTTCTAACTATATTTATACTAACAATTTTTATATTAACCTCTTTAGTGGCTTGCAAACCTAAAGAGTTGCCAAAATATTCTAATGTTATAGAGTCAACACCGGAACATATTTTAGATATAGTTGAAACTATTAAAGAAAGAACAGGAACATTTATTTTTGATTCATCTGAATTTGGGACAGATCCTAATACATATTTGGCTATAACACACAGTGAAAGCTCACAAACAATGGTCACTGTTGGTGAATTGGCTTATGGTGAAGATGATGAGTTAATTATAACCTTAATTGAAACTACAGCTTCTAGCGATAGAGATTATTCAATTATAAAAATTGAAGATTATACTGGTGAAATTGTAATTGAAAGTGAACAAAATTATGAACCAATTGATACCAAAGATTTGTACTTTTCTTCAATTGGCTCAATCCATTCATTTTCTAAAGAAGATATAATTATAGGAGTTGATAATTATCCACTAACGCTTAAAATAAGCGATAGAGCTAGTAATCAAATTGAAGACAATCAGATTGATACTAACGATGACGTTTTATTTGAGTATGAAATAGAAGATGAAATAAACTTAATTGATGTCAAAAAAATTGTGGATAAAGGTGAAGTAAATGGTGTCTTTGTTGGATATATGGATAGCCACACTGTTGAAATAGAAGTAGGAGAAGAATATAACTCTTATCAAATTTCACCTAAAGCATCAAAGCAAATACAGCAAAGTGATTTTGACCTAAATCAAGAAATAACCTTTGAGTTTATTGAACTTGAAAATGGACAAAGAATATTAAAACAACTTAATTAATATTACAGCTCTCATCCAGTTAGGATGAGAGCTGTTTTTTATATTTTATAGTGTGATTCCCAAAACTTCTCTGGTAAAATTAGCTTATCAGTTAACTCTGCTCTTCTTATCATCTTCATAGCTTCGTTTTGAGCATCTTGTAAAATACTTTTCTTGTCTAAGTCTAAAAATTCATAATTTTCTACTTTGAGTTTGCCATTTACAATAACAGTATCAATGTCTGCTCCGCTTGCTTGATGGACAGCTCTTAATGGCGTTAGCCACAGTGGATAAAGATGTGGCTTATCTAAGTTAATCATTATAACATCAGCCAATTTTCCTTTTTCAAGTGAACCAATTTTGTCATCCATCCCCAATGCTTTTGCCGCTTCTATCGTAACCATACTTAATAGTTTTCCTGGAGTTAAAAGAGTATCATCATTGAAAAAGCTGCGATGCAATCTATAGCCTATTCTTAACTTAGGTAATAAGTCATAATTCCTATCTGGAGCACTTGCATCAGTACAAAATGTTACAGATCCTCCCTTATCTATTATCTCTATTACAGGGCATCTTGACCTTATATATGCAGTGGTTGCGGGACCACTACACACATGTACACCAGTCTTTGCAATTATATCTATCTCTTTTTCACTAATCCCTGTCACATGAGCTGTGAATACATGACTACCTAAAGCTTCTGGAACATATTCTGCTAGAAATTCAATATCTCCAGCATAAGAATGACCGTGTAGCTGAGTGTTATATTTTTTTGCTATATTATTCATGGTCTTATTAATTAATATATTCTCTTCTAAGCTCAAACTATCTCGTTTCCCTATAAATGAAGGTCCTGGACAGGCATAAGTTAATCCGTTGTTGGTGTTATTGTGCTTTTTTACAACTTCCTCTGTTATTTGAAAAGACTCTTCTAACCCTAACTGATATTCGTCAACTACCTTTTCATTTTCATAAATCCTAAAATGTTTAGGAAATGGTGGGTTAGGTGTTCCTATACATACAAAGTCTCTTATCCCGATATCTTTCATGCCATCGACATGAGCATCTACGAACCTAATATCATCGTATCTAGGAGATGAACCTAACATGGAAACCCCTGTGGTTACTCCAAATTGTAACTTTTCGAGTCCTGTTAACTTTGCCTCATGATACCAAAAATCATCAGTTGTACTTCTATAGTATATGTGTTCCATCATTTGATCCCAACCATCTTCTACTCCACCCTCACCCAGACTTTTTGTAAGCCCATGACCTGCATGAGCATGAGTATCTATTAGTCCAGGTAACATTAGATGATTTGTCCCATCAATAACCTTTTTAGCTTCAATATCCTCTGCATCTTTTTCATAACCAATAAAAACTATTTCTTTACCTTTAATAGCTAAAGTCGCATTTTCTAAAATATCCCTCTGTTCATTCATAGTAATAATTGTGCAGTTTTTAATTAAAATATCTACTAGCATAAAAACCCTCCCTTTTACTTTTTACAACCAATATTTCTATATTCGTTATAGAATGAGCTAACACCTCTAAAAAAATAAAACTTTTGTGATATAATAATCTTAGTAGATTGTAGGAGGCCTAGAAATGAAAAAATTAAGAAAAATATTATTACTTTTAACTTTACTGACTTTTGTTTTAGCTGGATGTTTTAATTCTATTGATTATAAAGAGCTTTTAATTGAGGAATTAGATGAAATATACTCCCTAGAAAATGCAAGATATATGTTTGGAGTACAACTAGAAACAACCCTTAATGAAAACTATGAAACTAATAATGAGTATATAAACTCTTGGTTAGAATACCTAAAGGATGATTTTATAAAAATAGATAGTGTACTTTCTATATTTAAAAATAATGAAGAAATAAAATTGTCTGGTGAATTTGCATTTATGGAGGGTCCTCAGACCCAAACAGCTGAAATAGTTGGTTACCAAACAATAGCTTTTGATTTTTATGTAAAAAGAGATGATGGTGTTTATTTTAGAAGTGAGGACTTCAAAAGCATGCATGATTACTTTGGCTTTGAATCAAAAGATGACTATGCAAAAGACTACATAGAAATTTATGGTAGTGAAACTGCTAACGAAGTAATTGATTTAATCAATGATTATATGTCTATTAGTGAAGGCGAAAATAACTGGAGCGATTTACTTATAAATGAAAAAGAAGATATTGAAGATGAATCTGCTAAATTTACCTACAATATTGATGTAGAGCAAATTACTGAAAGCTTAAATACTAATGAGGGAAAATTATCAAAAGTTATTAAGACTTTCCTAGATATAACTGATTGGGAAGTAAGATACCTATTAGTTAATGAGAGATTAGATAACTCAACATTTATTGTTAATCTTGATGAATCTTCAGAGAAACTAACAGGTTCAATTTTTGACACTTTCTACCTTGAAATGTCTAGATATGTTTATCCTCATGACGAACCTATAGATCCTAGATAAATTAAAAGGGGTTAAAAAAATGAAAGTTTTGTTTTTCTCATCAACTATGGGAATTGGTCATGACCAAGTAGCTAAAACTTTAGCTTCAGAGTTTCAAAGCACTTCAAAAGATATAGAAGTGCAAATTCTTGATATTGTTAAAACTATAAGTCCTTTTTTATCTAGGGTAATGCTTGAAAGTTATATCAGATTACTCAAGCACGCTCCTAGTGTGTGGGGTTTATTACATGACCAATTTTCAGAACCTAAAGAAGCATCTGATACTCTTGAGTTTATTAACAATTTTTTGGCCCAAGAGGTTAAGGAAAGAATTCAACATTTTAACCCAGACCTAATAGTTAACACATATGCTTTAGGAAGCACTATAGTTGGGCTATTAAGAAGGCAGAAAAAAATTAGCATGCCTAGTGCTACAGTCATTACTGATTATAACCTTCATTCTTACTGGATTGATAAGAACATTAACAAATTTTATGTAGCTAGCTATTTTCTAAAAGATATATTAATTGATTATGGACTTAAAGAAGATGCGATTCAGCCTTTTGGACTTCCTGTTAGAAAGACATTTTTAGATGCAAAAGAGAGAAATATTCTAAATCTAAAAAAAGAGCTCTCTTTAGAGGATAAGCCTACCTTGCTATTTATGGGTGGTGGACTAGGTCTAGGTGACTTATTAAAAATTATTAAGCAAGCCGATAAACACCTAGAAAATACCCAAATGATTTTAGCTTGTGGCAAAAATGAAGATTTAAAACAAAAAGCAGGGAAAATGAAGCTAGAAAACACTTTAGTAACGCTTCCTTATATAGAAAATATTGCCCAGTATATGCAATGTAGTGACATAATTGTGACAAAGCCAGGTGGGATTACTGTAACAGAAGCAATGATTTTAGAAAAACCTCTTGCTCTAATATCTCCTATTCCTGGCCAAGAAAGTCACAACCAAAGCTATTTATTAAATCAAGGTGTTGCTATTTCACTACCAACAAATAAATATGCTGGGATAATACTATCAAACTTACTAAAAGATGATGAGAGACTGAGAATAATGTCTAGATTAGAATCAAGATTAGTAAATCAAAATGCTGCAAAAGATATTGTTTCTGACCTTAAACGACTCGCTTTATCTTAGTCTTGACACTTAAATGAACACGTGATAATATACATATTGCTATGCGGATGTGGCGGAACTGGCAGACGCGCTATCTTGAGGGGGTAGTGGGTATTTACTCGTGTGAGTTCGAATCTCACCATCCGCACCAAAGCAAGATTGTGAACACCTAACAAACTGTAGGTGTTCTTTTTATAAGAGAGAGGAGTCTTCTTTTGAAAAAAACTCTAATCATTTGTGCAATGAATGAAGAATTAAAAGTTCTGTTAAATAAATGGAATCTTTCACAAATTGTAAGTGAACCATTTTTAATATATAAACATGAAACAAAGCCTCTATATGCAACTGTTAGTGGAGTTGGTAAAGTAAATGCTGCTAGCAATCTTACTTTTGCACTTAAAAAGATAAAGCCTGAACAAATTATAGGCATTGGAGTAGCGGGAGGAGTTCATCCTGACGTAAAAATTGGCGACATAGTTATTTGTGATAAATTTGTTCAACATGACATGGATGTAACTGCTTTTGGTTATGAGTTAGGGCAAGTCCCAGGATTTAATGATAAATTCTTTCAATCAAATGAATCTTTGGTTAATTTAGCTAAAAAAATAGCCAAAGATTCAATTAATCATAATATCCACTCAGGTGCAATCATGTCTGGAGACAGTTTCATCAAAGATAATAAAGGAAAAGAATTATATAATCAGTTTGAAGGAATGTGTGTAGATATGGAAAGTGCTTCTTGGGCTCAAGTAGCTAGCATATTTAATGTGCCATTTATTGTTATAAGAAGTATTTCTGATCAAGCAGATGGTAGTGCAGCTGATAATTTTACACAGTTTTTAAAACTGGCAGTAGAAAATCTCTCAACAATAGTAGAAAATTTAATAAATATGAAGGTGAAATAAATGAAAAAAGAGAAAATTGCTAGATTAGAAGAATTGACTAAAATTAAGAACGAATCACAGCTTATGGGCTCTTTACTTAAGGAATACGAAGAACTAAAGAAAGAATATCTACAAAGTATTAAAGATAATCTTAAAGCTCAAATTGAAAGCTATGGACTTGTGAAAAAGAAAGAATAAATTTAAGCCTAACAGGAATATTGATGTTTTCCTGTTAGGCTATTTTGTTACTCAGATTTATAAATTAGTTATCAGTTTGTCCTGCTCATACTTATCAATATCACACTGTGATACTAAATTACTTTGCTGGGCAATGCTACATACACCAGCATAAGGGCAGCTGCTACACTTAGAACCTTTCTTTTTATCCCTCACTATTTTGGCTACTGCTAAACCAAAAATTATCAAAATAACAATTGATAATAATATATCCATATAGCTCTATCCTTTCTGTGCATATCTTACTAAATTCTCTTGATAGCTTCTTTCCCCTCTAACCATCAAGTAAATGATTATCGAAGTAATAATTGAAACAGCGATGAATCCTGGTATGACACCAACTCCAAACGATCCTGTAGTTAATAAAGTTCCTATTTGATATGTTAAAAAAGACACAATATAACCCATACTAAATTGAAATCCAATTGCACCCCATAACCATCTGCTATCTTCCATTTCTGCTTTCATAGCACCTATAGCTGCAAAGCAAGGAGGTGTAAATAAATTAAACACCAAATATGATAAAGCCGCTACTGAAGTCAATCCCATAACACTTGCCACATCAGAAGCTCCTGATACTAACATTAACTCCTCAGGATCAATAAAGTTTGTTATCCCATATACTACTGCCAAAGTTCCAACAACATTTTCTTTAGCAATAAATCCTGTTACTGCTGCAGCTGCAAGTTGCCAAGCTCCAAAACCTAGAGGAATTAATAAAACAGCAACTGGAGAGGCAACGCTTGCTAAAATACTTGTATGCTCTGCACCTTCTGCAACAACTTCTAAATTCCAGTTAAATGTTTGCATTAAATGAACAATTGCATTTGAAAGTAAAATAATTGTTCCTGCTTTTACTAGAAAAGCTTTCCCTCTTGAAGCTGTTGAAATTATTGCTTTTTTTATACTTGGTATTTTATAGTTTGGTAGTTCCATTATAAAGAAAGATCTTTTATTTTTCTCTCCAGTAATTCTTACAACTATCATTGCTCCTAATATAATTATTGCAATTGCTAAGAAATACATCAAAGTTCCTATCCAAGCAGCATCATTAAAAAATACACCTGCAAACAATGCAATAATAGGAAGCTTTGCTCCACAAGGCATAAAAGGTGTTAGCATTGCTGTAGTTTTTCTTTGCCTATCATTTTTTATTGTCCTTGTTGCCATAACTCCAGGAATAGCACATCCAGTACCTATAACCATAGGTATTATCGATTTACCTGATAATCCAACCTTTTTAAAAAATCTATCCATTATTACAGCAACTCTAGCCATGTATCCACTGTCTTCAAGCAATGCTAAAAGGAAGAATAAAACCATTATTAGTGGTAAAAATCCTACTAAAGCACCTACTCCACCTACTATACCATCTAGGAATAAAGCTTTTAGGAATGGAGAAACTCCCTGTCCCATTAACGCATCAAGCCAGACATAAATACTATCAATCCAACCTACAAAAAAATCTGCGAGAAAAGGTCCAACAGACTCTTGAGAGATAGAAAAAACTATCCACATTACAAAGGCAAAAATAGGTATTCCAAGCCATTTATGAGCAACTATTCTATCAACAACATCTTGAAAATTCTTCTCACTATTTTTAACAGCTCTTACTTCAACTTGATTAATAATACCCTTTACAAATCTATAACGTTTTTTGTCGCTTTCTCTGACACTTTCAACATCTTTAATGTCAATATCTTTTGAATAAAATGGTGCAGATTGTTTAGTATTAAATACCTCAAGTGATTTTTCTAAAAGCTTATCGAGCCCATTGTTACTTGTTTTAGTAGCTATAGTTTCGACAACTTTACATCCCAATAACTTTGATAACTTATCTGCATCAATCTCTGTTTTGTTTTTCTCATTAAGATCCACCTTGTTAAGTGCTACTACTACTGGAATATTTAATTCTAGAAGTTGGGTTGTAAAAAACAAACTTCTACTTAAATTAGTTGCATCAACAATGTTAATTATAACGTCAGGATTTTCATTTTTAACAAAAGAACTTGTAATACTCTCTTCTGAAGTAAAAGGTGACATAGAATATGCACCAGGTAAATCTACTACAATTATATCCTTCTCAATTGGATTATATTTTTTCTTTACAATACCTTCTTTTTTATCAACCGTAACACCAGCCCAATTACCAACTTTTTCCACTCTACCAGTAATTGAGTTAAAGAGTGTTGTCTTACCACTGTTAGGGTTGCCTGTTAAAGCAATCTTCATTTTCTCTCTCCTTTTAATTTTTATTAGTTAACCTTGGTTAACTTTTTTCTTAAAAAAAAGCTACTTAAGTAAAATAGCTTTAGCTAACTCTTCATCTATGCTATATCGTGCATCTTTAATATTGATTACAAAATTTCCTGCTAACTTAGAAATTAATGTTATCTCTTCACCTTCATAACAACCCAAAGTAAAGAGAAAATTTTTCAATTCTAAATCATCAGAATCAATATTTTTTATAATATATTGTGTATCTATTTTTGCTTCTCTTAAATTTATAGGTTTAATGTTTTCTACCTCTTCTTCTAAGCAATAATCATAATTCATAATATTTTGCATTTTTAATTACCTTTCAATTTTTCGTCATTTTCTCTTTTATCTAAATATTCCTTTACTTTTACAATTAGCTCATCTGTTACTACATGTTCCATTTTACACGCGTTCTTTTCTGCTTCATCAACTGCTAATCCTAAAGAATAGTGTAAGAAATAAGTTAATAATTTATGTCTAGTATATATTCTTTTTGAAAGCTCTTTTCCTTTATGTGTTAAACTGATTGTTCCATATGCTTCTTTATCAATTAATCCATCTTCTTTTAAACTGTTCATAGCTTTAGTAACACTGGGTTTGGAAACGTTTAACCTCTCTGCAATCTCAACAGCATGAGCATGGCCGTGGTTCTTTTCTAATAAATATATAGTTTCTAAATACATCTCAGTTGATTCTGATTTACTCAATCTATGCACCACCTCTAATTAAAGTTAACCTTGGTTAACAATTATATATTCATACTTATCTTATGTCAAGATTAAAAGAACCAAAAACATATAAAAAAAGAAAAAACCCTGAATCAATCAGAGTAAATTTTTTATAAAACTGTTTTTACATGAGTAAATATATCATCACTAATATCTTCTATACTACGCATTCTTCCATGTTCTATGCAATCTATCCAAGTCCATTTTTGTTCTATTGCAATTTCACAAGCTGTTTTATATGAAGATAAAAGATGTTCTTTATTAGTTTCATGTATATCCTTGTTTCTATTTCTCTTATCCATCAGATTTAATGCAACTTTTGGATCTACATTTAAAAAAACTACCAAGTCAGGTTCAGGCAGACCAATTTTCTTATACTCTAAATCAGCTAGCCATTCTAAATATTCTATTCTTTCTTTTTTATCATGAATTTTGGATCCTTGATGCACCATGTTTGAAGTAGTATATCTATCTGCAATCACAACTCCCCCACTTTGATAAAACTCTTTCCATTCTTGAATATATGATGCGTATCTATCAATAGCAAAAAACGTGGAAGCTGCAAAAGCATTAATATCGTCTGGGTTAGAGCCAAATTCACCTCTTAAATACATTTGAACTGGATAAGAAGCTTTACTCTCATAGTTAGGAAACTCTATCTTTCTAACCTTTATATTAGCATTCTCAAGCTTAGCCAATAACAATTGACTTTGTGTAGCTTTCCCACTTGCGTCTGTACCTGACTCTATAACAATTAACTTTCCTTGACTCATTTTATTCCTTTCTAAAACTACTTTTATATAGTCCCTCTTCAGTTAATACCTCAATGAAGAGTTTGACAATTTTATCATCAAATTTATCTCCAGCTTCCTTTACTATTTCATCTACTGCTTCATTTATTGTTTTAGCTTTACTATATGACCTATCAGTAGTCATGGCATCGAACGCGTCAATAACTGATATAATCCTAGCTTCAAGTGATATGTCATCACCTTTAATGCCATTAGGGTATCCGCTGCCATCTAGTCTCTCATGATGTTGTGCAATAATTTCACCAATATTTCTTAAAAGTGATCTTTCTACAATTTCTTTACCATAGATAGGATGCATATGAATTTGTCTCCACTCTTCTGCAGTAGGCTTTTCATGACCACTAACTATTTTATCTGATAATTTTATCTTCCCTATATCGTGAAAAAGTGCTGCATACATTAATCTTTCAAACTGATCTCCAGTAATACCTAATTTTTCAGCAATTTTGGTAGCATAATCCTGTACTCTGTTACCATGACTGTGGGTATAATAATCCTTATCTTCAACTTGCTTTATCATTTTCATTAAACCTTTAATAACATCTGATAGGTGATGAAAAATAGGCTCTGTAGAAACATATAATATTTTCGTTTTAGTAGATGTTTTAAGATGTTCCTTTCCCCTAAAGTAATTCGTATAAAAGTAATCTCCTGAAGTTAATTCTTCATGGCTTCCATCTTCTTTCATCCAAATGATTCGCCCTTCAAGAATATAAAAGAATTCTAAAACACTCTTCCGCTCAGGTGATGCAATCTGGATAACTTTATCAGCATCTATTTCTTGTAGTAATACTTCAGCGCCGTCACCTCTTGCTAATAAATCAAGAGTTGCTGAATTCTGTGATACTTGTTCTAAAGAGGTTCCTTTTTTTTCTACATAAAACCCACTCATTAAAATCACACTCTCCTAATAGCTCTTTATAATACTAAACTAATATTATTATAACAGAAATAACTATATTTTAAATTTGAAAATTTAAAATAATTTTAAATAAAAAAATTGGTGCTAATTTAGCACCAATCATAATTTGTTACTAATCCGCAATTACATAAAGTGGATCAACCATTACTTCATATCCTCCAATGCTCACCGGAACGTGCTCACAATAAACTTCTACTCCTAATTGTTCTGCAACGTGTATAACCGCATTTGCCTTAGCATCAGTAAGTTTCACCAAGGCTTCTGCCATTGCTTCAATTATTCGATCACCGATATAACTCTCACCATACTCGCCAAACAGATCTACAATTCTATCAGCATTTTCCTGTGTACGTAAAATATCTTGTTGTATTGAACTATTGGTTTGCTCCACCAATCTTTCAACTAACTCTACATGACTGTCATTAACTTCAACCTCAGCTAACGCTACATTGGTAAATAATGATAACACTAAGACTAAAACTAGTATCTTTGATAAATTCTTCAACTAGTATGCACCTCCTTGTTTCTGCTCTTTGAGACAATTATATTACATTAAAATACAATAAACAACACAACTTAAGTAAAATAAAAAATTTAAACTAAATTAACTGTCAACATTTACAATTTTTAGAAATATACTGTGTATTTTCTGACCATATGTTTCCCCCGCTGCAAAAGCTTCTTCTACACTTTTATGAAGAGCTGGATAATATCCTGGGTAAGCCCATCCCTGCTTAGTTGGGTTAAGTGCTGCTGCTAAAAATTCTAATCTTGGTGCACTTCCTCTTAGTCGGGAACTACTTGCAAACCATCTGGGATCTACTCTTTCATTGTTTAGATTATCTTTACAAGCATATGCTTTCAGGTGTTGAATCTGAGCTCTAACTCCAATTCTAGGAGATTCAAAGTAATTTCCCGGTACTCCTCCAGTCGCTCCTAAGCCACAAAAATTATTTTGTTCTGGTGAAACATCTCCACCAAACTTAAAATTTCCAGTTTCATGTAAACTTTGAGCAAAAGCAAAATCTCCTCTAATTCCCTCAGCTTCCCCCTCTTCTAAGTAAATCTTAGCTAATTCTAGTGCTGAAATTGATATGTTTGGATTTGGATTTCTACTTAACAAATAGTTAGCCATTTGCTCAGCTGTTGCAATCGATTTACCTAAAATATTAGTCGACATAAGAGCTTGCTCCATTTTATCTGCACTAGTTAAATATGTACTTTTAGTTTCAGGATCATACTTGACATCCATTTCAAACAACTCTCCTAAAAACCTAACTGGCAGCATCGATTTATTATCTACAATTTCTGCTTTTACTTCACTACTATACTTTCTACCATTTCTATAAGTTAGTGTTTCTCTTGTAAAGAAAAGCCACTCTTCTCTACCTACAAACATAGCCATTGCTGATAAATCTTTTTTCCAAGCTACTTGTGCTCCCAGCGCTTCTGCAATTTGTCTTGCTGGAGCATACATTCTCCCGTTTGTTATTACAACTGCTTGTTCAAAGTCAACTAATTCATCATCCAGATATAGTTTGTACCCACTGTTGTGAGCTTTTGCATTACCTATTTCAAAAGCTAAGAATATTATAAATATAAAGGCTATTATTTTTTTCATCATCAATCCTCCAGATCTGTTGTAATCATTGCTGTCTTGTTTTCTAATCTACTATCTATATACGCATCTAATAACCTTTTTAGGACCGCCATTATTGGAACTCCTAAAAACATCCCTACTACTCCATAAAGTTTTCCCCCAACAGAAATAGCTAAAATAATCCATAGAGGTCTCAATCCAACTTTGCCACCCATAATGAGTGGTCCTAAATAAAATCCATCAAATTGCTGAAGCGCAAAAACTAAAACCAGCCCAGTTATAGCAACCCATATTCCAGAAAATAGTGAAATAATAAAAACTGGTATCATCCCAATAAAGGGACCAAAATAAGGTATTAAATTTGTCACTCCAACTGTAAAGCTTAAGACAGCGGCATAAGGAATACTAAAAATTATCATCAAAATATAGCAAAGAAGCCCAATTATAGTTGAGTCTATGACTCTACCATTAAGATATCTTGAAAAAACATCATCTACTTCTTCAGCAAAATTGAAAATGTTTTGTGCAGATTGCTCATTTAATGTAAATGCTCGAACTATTCTTTTGCTTGTTTGAGAAATTATTTCTTTGTCATAAAGCATATAAGCTGCAATTACAACTGAAAATACAAATGTTGTTAAAAAGCTAGTTCCACGTGCTACTCCATCGAGCAAACTATTTAAAATTTGGTTTAGTGCCATAGAGGTTGCTTGGGTTAAATCTCCAACAGCATTTTGTATGGCTGGGATTATACCTAAGGTGTCATTAACTTCTAGTTGTGCAATTGTTTCATTTAACCAGCTTAGTGCAATCGTATAATATTCTGGGATATTCTCAATTAACTCACTAATATTATCAACAAGTCTTGGTGTTAAAGCCCTAAAAAAAAGATATATAAATGAGAACACAATTGTATATACTAAAAAAATTGTAATTATTCTTCTTATTTTGATTCTTCTTTCTATCCATTTTACAAACGGATTTAGAAAGTATGCTAATATTGTAGCCCATAAAAAGTAAGAGAATAGAGATACTATATAACCAAATCCTCTTGAAAATAATTCAGAAGAATCAATATATTTATATAAAATTAAACTTATTATAATAACAGGTACTAACTCTAGATGTTTATGCCACCTTTTATTGTGCACTCTCTAACCCCCTTTGCAAAAATATTTCAGTTCCAATAAAGGAATTTAACTTTCAATGTAGTAGTTATATATGAGGTGATAAATATGAATGATATAAAATATGTTTGTTCTAACTGTAATCATACCACAAAATTAAGTGAAAGTTACCCCCGGTGCTCAATTTGTAATGAACCTTTAAACGTAGAATATATTAGGGAAGGTAGCATCAACAAAAAATATCAGCTTGGGGAGCCGTTTTGGTCTAGATATAAGGATTTTTATCCATATATAGATAATGATTTTAATACTAGTTTGGGAGAAGGCTTTACGCCATTAGTAAGTATTAACCAATTAATGAACGACTTAAATTTAAAAGAGGTCTGGGTTAAGAATGAAACCCAAAATCCAACATGGTCTTTTAAAGATAGGGGTAGTGCCATAGGAGTAATTCATGCTATTAATTCAGGATTTGACAAGCTCGGCACAGTTTCAACAGGCAATATGGCAGCGAGTGTAGCTGCTTATGGGGCAAAAACTGGCTTAGAGACTACTATTTTAGTTAAAGAAGATATGGCTAAAGAGAAGTTAAATCCAATTGCTATTTATGGGCCAAAGGTATTACAAGTTAAAGGTGATTATGCAAAACTATATGATAAAAGCCTTGAGATAGGGAAAAAGAAAAATATAGCTTTTATTAATTCTGATGTGCCAATGAGAGTTGAAGGATCAAAAAGCATAGCTTATGAAATTTGCGAACAACTTGACTTTGATATACCTGATTTTGTTATTATCCCTACTAGTGCAGGCGGTAATTTTAGAGGCATTGTTAAAGGCTTTGTAGAATTTTTCTCTGCCAATCTTATTGATAAGTTGCCAACCTTCATATGTGCTCAGTCTGCTGGTGCAGCTCCGATTGCAACTGCTTTTCTAAATGGAAGCAAAACTATAACTCACTTTGGAAAAACTGATACTATCTCACCTGCAATAGGCAATCCTAATCCGCCAAGTGGAAATGAGGTTTTAAGACTACTTAATAGGTATGATGGAATAGCACTAACAGTTTCAAATGAGCAAATTAAAAAAGCTCACCTGGAACTAGCTCACTGCGGTATATTTACACAACCTGCTGGTGCTGTCCCTCTTGCTGCTTTATACAAGCTAAAAAGCCAGGGTGATATTAAAGATAACCAAACAGTAGTCTTAATTGCTACCGGAGGCGGATTGAAAGATACTAAAGCATTTGATTATCACCAGCTTGAATCTAGCTTTATTAACCTAGAAGAATTAGAAACTAGCCTTTAACTATACAGTGAACATCATAGACCCAACTAAATCTAAACCTGCTGAAATTGCCAACTTTATCGAGTTAATATTTGATACTTTTACTAAATAGTACCCGTTTATATTGCTATTTATAAGATCATTGGCAGTATATTTGAGTAAATAAGTGCCTATACCTTGATTCCGATAATCCTTTTTTACTTCTATGCCTAAAGAGTAGATATTATTTTCTTCTTTATTTGCACTTGTAATTGCTATAACTTTGTTATTATCTAGTAGTAGATAAAGAATGAATTCCTTATTATAGTTTAAATTAACAGCATTGTTAAACTCGGAATATTTTTTTAGATACTCTTTATCATTTACCACCTTTTTAATTAAATAATTATGTTGCTTAGACAAACAAGCTAACTTTTTTGATTTAAAAAGAATATATGGCCCAGATAATAGCAAATTATCTTTGCTTACTATACTATCTAATAAGGATATAAAGGGTGATTCAAAGATATCTTCATTTTCCATTGTAGAAACTAAATCTTTAATTATGTCATGATGTTCGTTTGAAACAATAATATTTACACTTTCACCAAAAGATATAACTAAAACACCAAGATTTACACCAAATAAATTAAAAGTATTATTTTTAATTATAGTTAGTCCTTTGGTATTTTCCAAAATTAGTTTTTCAATAAGATGTTCCACTTTAACCCAACTTTCAAATTTATTTAAGGAGTGAATTACATTGCGTATTGCTATTGCACAATTTTCTCATGAAACTTGTACTTTTTGCCCTGAAAGGACAACTATTGATTCTTTAGAACCTTACGTTCAAAGAGGTCAGGAGGTCATTGATGAGAACAAAGGTATCCCAAATTATCTTAATGGCTTCATATCAGTCCTAGAAAACAATGAAACAGATATTGTGCCTATTTCTAGTATAGGAATGGCACCAGGACCTTATACTTCTTGGTTTACACCAGAGTGTTTTGACAAATACAGCTATGAAATTGCTGAAGGTATTAAAAAGCAAATGCCTGTTGATGGAGTACTGCTAGCTCTACATGGGGCTATGGCAGTAGAAGGTGTGCCAAAACCTGAAGCTGAAATAGTAAGAAGAGTAAGAAATGTTGTAGGAGACAATGTTCCTATTATGGTTACTCTTGACCTACATGCAAATGAAGACCACGAACTAACTGATGCAGCTGACGCTGTCTTTATAATTAGAACATATCCACATATTGACACTGAAGAAACAGGTAAAAAAGCCGCAAAATGCATGGTAGACACACTCAAAGGCAATGTGAAACCAACACAAGCATTAAGAAAGCCTGGTGTAGTTTCTGCAAGTATTTTTCAAGGCTCTGAATATCATCCAATGAAAGTTCTTTATGATAAGTGTAGAGAATATGAAAAACGTGATGATGTAATCTCAGTAGGTATTGCACCTGGATTTGCTTATGCTGATGTTGTTGACATTGGTATGTCTATTGTAGCAGTTACCAATAATAATTTACAACTGGCGAATGAAATAGTTGATCAATTATGTGAAATAGCTTGGGATTTGAGGCATGACCTTAATAAAAATCTTCCAAATACTAAAGAAGGTATAGCTGAAGTAATTGAGATAGTAAAACAAGGCAAAGGCCCTGTTACAATTGCTGATGGTGCTGATAGAACTGGAGACAGTACACACGTTCTTAGAGAGCTATTAGAACAAGGAGCAACAAACTTTGCAATTCCTGGTATGAGCGATCCTAAAGCAATTGACTATTTATTTAATAATCATGAGGTTGGAGATATAGTTACTATTAAAGTTGGGGGTTGGGCTTCAGAATTTTCAGGCGACCCTGTTGAAATTAGTGGTGAAATTATATTTATGGGAAGCCCTGAGTACAAACGAGTTGGACCAATGGGACATGGTCAGAAAGTTAAAGATGGTAAAATTGTAACAATTGATATGGGTCAAGATAGGTATGTTGTAGTATCTGATCGTATGAGAGGAGCCAATGATAGTGCTCCTTATACTGCAGCTAATATTGATTATACAAAGTTGGATATTATACCGTTAAAATCAAGAGTCCATCACCGCGCTTATTGGGATGATATTGTAAACGTTGACTATAAAATAGATGCACCTGGAATAGGTGCACCAAATCTGTTGACTTTAGAATATGAAAATGTCCCTAAGGATGCTTTCCCAATAGGAGACAAATTTAAAAAGTAATTAAAATGGGCTGCATTAGCAGCCCTCTTTTATTTATAACTCAATTTCAGTGTACTTTCTTTCGTCAAGTTCTTTGTCCTCATTTTTTTTAAAATAAAGACATAAAGTTGCAATCAATGCAGTAGTAGCTAAAATGCCAGCAACAATACTAATAATAGCCCATTTCCTATTTAAGTTACGCATTTTTATCCCCCTTATCTTTTTTACATAAATTTAAGTAAGCACAATTTTTACAAGAATCTAAATTTTTACTAAATTCTCTCTTTGCTAAATCCTTATCCAAAGCTTTAAGTCTATTCTCTACTAATGCTAGACTGCTTTCATAATCAGGTAATTGATCAAAATAATCATAGCTACTGCTATCGCTCATATAATAGTTAATTAAAGCAGATGGATACTGCTTATAAGCTGAGTAAATAGCTAATGCATAAACAGCATTTTGCAACTTATACTTTTCTAACTGCTTTGTATCTATTATACCAGTTTTTAGATCTATTAAAACAAACTTTCTTTTTTTAATGATAAATTTGTCTATAACTCCTGTCAATATCTTATCTGAAATTGATAGATTAAATATCAGCTCTGATTGTACTTTAGTAGCATTTTTAATCAAATTGTATTCATCACTTTTTACATAATTATCAATCATTTTTCTTCCATTTACGCGATAAATATTTACTACATTGTCTGGTTTATTAACCTTTGATAAAAGCATTTCAAGCAACTCATATCCATTCTCATCGTTCATAACTTCACAAACTTTATGAATGATTGTACCAAGTTCACTTGCACTATAATGTTTTGTAGCTTTGCCTCTAAACTCAGGGACATTCTTTATGTACCTAAAATAGTATTGTTTTGGGCATTCGAAATGAATCATCAAAGCTGTAGCTGATAAAAACAGATTTGTATTAGACTTAAAGTCAATTTTATCCATTAAGCTCGTTTTAGGAATTGTAAAACTCTCAATGTTATCCTTTATAGTACTTGACTCAGTTATCTTTTGAGGAGAAACCTCAACTAGATCTTTAACGACTATCTTATTCTTTGGCATCTCTTCAAGATTCAAATACTCTGCTAAATAATCATAATAGCTACCTTTTTTATTACCAATTTTAGTAGAAGCTGTTGATAAAATCAGCATATTTTCTGCTCTTGTCGTAGCTACATAAAATAGTCTGTATGCCTCTTCTAAATCTAAATACTTCTCACTTTCTTTCATCAAATCAAAATAGAAATTGTTTTGGGTATTATCTGAAAAACCTCTTGTTCTAACTACTAATCCATATTCTTTTGTATAGCAAATCATATCTTTCGGAGAATTAATAAGACTTCTTTCTAGCTGAGGTATAATAACTGTGTCAAATTCCAACCCCTTTGATTGATGGATTGACATAATTTGTACAGCATTAATCTCTTCACTGACTTTGGCTTCTCCCATTAAAGCATCTCCTTGTCGCATAACATTTATATAATCTAATATATCTGACAAAGAAGTTATGTTTGATCCTTCTAAACTTCTAATTAAAGAAATAAACTTATTAACATTTGCTACTGCTTGCTTTCCATAGTCTTTGGCTACTAATAAAGAAGCTTTATAGTTTTTTTCTAACACAAATCCTTCTAGAAAATCTGAAATCTTTTCAAGGGTTAATTTCTGCTTCCAAAAACTTAATTCATCTATTACTTTTTCATATTTTTTCTTAGCTGATTCACCTAAGTTTTTATCTAAAGCTTTATCATTTCTTAATCTGTATAACTCTTCATCACTGAATGCATAAAAGGGAGATCTTAACAATCCAAAAAGTATAATTTGATTTGTTTCATCTGTGAAAAATTTTAATAAGTTTAACAAGTCAATAATCTCTTGTTTATCCAATAATCCTCTGCTCCCAGTTACCTGATAGGGGATGTTCTCCTCTTGGAGAGCTAATTCGTACATTTTCACATTAGTCATAGCTCTAAATAATACTGCAATATCTTTATATTGCACTCCCTGCTTTTTTAATTCCTTTATATTATTTGCAATGTATTTTGCTTCTAGCTGTCTTAGATTATTAGTATTCATTTCTTCTGTTATATCTTCTTGATGTGGATACCACAATTTTACTCTAGGAGTTTTATCTTCATGATTAATTCCTGGCTTAACCTCTTGATACTCCAAATCTGATTGCCCAAATAAGTAATTAAAGAAGTCGTTTTGAAACTCAATTAAACTAGGTTTACTTCGAAAGTTTTCAGCTAAATATAGTGCCTCTCCTCCAAACTCTTTAATCTCTTCTCTCATCTTTATAAATCCAGCTAATTCAGCAGCTCTAAAGCGATAAATAGATTGTCTTGAATCACCTACAATAAACATTCCGTTCTTATCATATGGTGACAGAAGTCTAATCAACTCTTGCTGCAGCGGACTTGTATCTTGAAACTCATCTACTAAAACAAATTTATATTTTTTTTGATAATGCTTTCTAACCTTTTCATTATCCCTTAATATTTTCAGCAATCCCCACTCTAAATCACTATAGTCAAGTAACCGCTGCTTCTTCTTATTAGTTGAGTACTTCTCATCAATTTCTAAAAGCAAGTCTTGTAATAATCTATATAAAGGCAATGTATCCAAAAATGCTAGTCCATTTGTTATTTCGTCAACTTTTTCTTTAATATCCAAAACAACTTCTTTAGCATCACCTATTGGCCTAGATAGAAGAGTTTTTACCTCTTTACATGCAAAGTTAAAATTACTATCTTGGAAAGTTTCAACTTCACTTAAGCCTTTAATTATTTCACTTACATTAGTCTGATTATATCTAGTTGTAAAAGCTGATGTTTTATTATAATTATCTACAATTTGCTTTAACTCATTAAATAAGTCCCTAACTTCAAGCTTAACTTCACTCACTCTAGCTTTTACACTACTATGTTGTTTTAAAGCTTTAGCAGTTGCTTCCTCTAATAGTTGACCTAAAGACCGTATTTTTTGATAAATACTAGCTAAAAGATTAATTGTATTGTCAACTGATTTAATTGTTTGCACTAAAGTTTGCATTGATTCGTCTTGGTAGTACTCTCTAATGATTTCTCTAATTGTATCAGTAAGTAAAATTTTTGCTTCTACTTCATCCATTAGCGTACTTTCTGGATTAACTTCACTTTCAAGTGGATGTGATCTTAAAACTTGTAAAGCAAATCCATGTATAGTTGAAATTGTAGCTTGTTCAAATTGGTCTTTAATATTCTGCCAGTATTTCTTCTTTGGCCCTTCGTAAGATTTAATCTGTTTGCTAATATGTTCTCTAATCTTTATCCTCATATCAGCAGCTGATTTATTTGTAAATGTTATTGCTAGTATTTCCTTAATTCCAACTGATTTCGAAGCTAAGAAATTTATATACCGATTAACCAGCACAGTAGTTTTACCTGACCCTGCGCCTGCACTTAGCGCAAGATTAGTGCTTTGAGCCTCTATTGCTCTTTTCTGGCTTTTAGTAAATTTCATTTGCTTCCTCCAATCTAGAACTAAGCTTTGTAGTTAGCCTGCATATATCCTTATATGGACAATATGAACATATCTTCTCTATTTTCGGTTCTAGCGGATAATATCCTTGTCTCATTAACTCTCTATAATCAAAAGCTCTTTTAACTGTTTGATCTATCAACTCATTCCAGCTTTCTTCTTCCAGATAGTCTTTAATTCTTTTAGAAAGCCCAATATCACTCAAGCATTCTTCCTTCCACATTCCTCTAGATCTGCTAAAGTTACTATTTAACTGATAATATCCTCCGCCACAGCTATTTTTCAAATCAGTTAAATCATAACTAGCTTTGATATATAAAGGCAACTGAAAAGCAATCCCTTCTTCTATATCTTCCATCTTCGGTGGGCTTCCAGTTTTATAATCATAAATAATAAAGCTATTATTATATTTATCTATCCTATCTATAAAACCAGTATAGCTAAGTATTTGGTTATTATGTTCAACTTTGAACTTAAAGTTCTGTTCTAAATTAGAAGGCCTAAAAGGACTTTTTGCTTGTAATTCTATTTCCTGATAAAGCCACTCTCTTAAAATATAACTAAACCTCTTTTTCTCTAGTTCTACCCACTGTTTAGAAATTGCACTTGTATTAACGGTGTTTTCAAGTTCACTATCTAATATATTTAAAAGCTCTAGAAAATATTTTTCTCTTAAATCCTCTCTTAATGTTTTATTTAAATAATTACTTAAAAACTTCGCTAAAACTTCATGCAAAATTGAGCCTCTTTTTAAAGGAGTGATACCTATTTCAAATTCTTCAACTTCCTCTAAAGATAAAACTCTTTTCATCATAAATGCAAAAGGACATTTTCCATATTCTTCCAACATAGAAGTGCTTAGAGTAAAATAATCAGAGAACTTTAAATTAAGTGAATTTACAATATCATCTGATTTTATTACACCATTATAGATACTTGCAGTAGCTTCTGAACGCATCTTTTCTATTTCATAGTTTTGTTTAATAAACTCATCTAGTTGATTTATGGCTTGTTTGTTTGCTAATACTTGCTGTAGTTCAGATTCATATGCAACTTTTGAAATATCTGGCCAAATTCTCCCATCAACATCTATATCTAAATTAGCGATTTGTAAAATATCAACTACAAATGATGATAAATAATATTCTTCACCTTTAAAGTTCTCTAAAATACAACTTATAAATAACTCTTCTTCTGATGCATCTAATAATCTCATAAAAAGACCTTTTTGAAATAAAAGATCGTTGTGATTTGATCCTAGAGGCAAATTTGATAGCTCGTCAACTTCAATTCCTCTAATCCATGATATCGAAGTAGCAGGAATTACTCCTTCATTAGCTCCAATTAGAAAAACATATTTTTTACTAATTCCTGCAATTTGATAAGGATTTAAAATATCTATAGTCTGATCTATCAATATCTCTTTATTTGACAAGCTTTTTGCTAAGCTTTTTTTAAAAATTTCGAAAAATTCATTAAAGGTCATATCATTTGGCCAAAGGTTAAATTCATTTTCTTGATAGATAAATAAATTAAAACTTTGCCATAAGCTAAAAAGTTTTTCCGAATCATCGTCATTAAGACTAGCTAGCTGCTCGCTAATATATTCCTCTAACTTTATAGAGTCAAATATCTCCAAAACAGACGATATCATAGTGGGGAAATTGCCTCTTTGAGGAATCTTGTTAAATAGCTTTTTAATATAAAGCAATGATTGTGAAATAGAATTTAGCTCATCATGATTAAATACCATTTCCTCATCCTTAATTCTTTGTTGTGTATAACAAGCTTGTTGCCAGTTTGATATTGAGCTATCAAAAGGAGAAAGTGTAATAAATTTAGCAATTAACTTTCTATCAAAAAATTCTGGCCATTTAAAAGGCATTCTCAAAAATTCCAAAAAGAAATCCTTTTGAAAATCTAATCTTTTTATATTTAAAGGTAATAGTAACTTTTTGATAAAAATTTCTTTATCTAAAGAAGTACTCACAGAATCTAGTGGTAATTGAAATTGTTTAGAGAAAAAATTAAGCAAAGGTTGATAGTCTCTGAGATTATAGCTAACTATTGCTATATCAGTTGGTAACACTCCACTAATGATTAAATCCTTTATTTTCCTTAATACATTTTGAACTTCTAAAGACTTTGTAAAATATCCTTTTACAGAAATATAATCAAATCTCTCACTTTTATTATTCCTAAATAAATAATCTGATATATTTTTCTTTTCCCAATACATCTTTTTTATTCTATATCCTCGTTCTTTAAAGATTGATAATACTTTATTGTTTTCTTTAAATAGTTCATCACTCTCGTAATCATAATGAAAATATATTTTGATCTTATTGAAACATCTTTCCAATTTTTCAATAAACTTTTGTTGAAGGGTGCTTAGCTCATAAGCATATATAATCAAACTCTCTCCTAAAACGAGGTCTCTTTCTTCTATTATTCTTATTGCTTGATTTATAACTTCTTCTTTATCGATTAATTTTTGAGTAATCAAATATTTTTGGTAAGTATTATATATTAGCGAAATATCTTTTTCTCTTTCACTCATGTTATTATCAATCTGAATACTCTTACCCGCTCCACCCTTTTTCAGGTCATAAATTATATTACTAACTGTATCGACTAACTCTACAAGACTGTCTAATTGATTAAACCAAACCAGCTTTTCTTCGTTTGACAATTCTAAAATAACTTTTGAAACTAAGGCTAAAGACTGATCTTCACTTATTTGACTCCAGACAAGTTCTTGATCTAAAATCATTTCAGCAAGTCTTTCAATCGATAACACATTACTTTTAATCAATACACTATTTTCATTAATCAAAAGCATTTTCTTGGCTTGGTTTATAATATTAGCACTTGGCAAAGCATAAAAAGAGACTCCACCCTTTGCAAATTTGCTAAACTCTTTCAGGTTGTGTTCTGATAGTGGTTTGAACTTTGTACTTAAAACTAATTCTTTAATCATTGTTTCACCCTTTTTTTTTCAATATCTAGTAATTGTATTAATATTATTTTAGCATATTAAAATATATTAAATTAGCAATATTCGTATATTTATCTACAAAATAGTTTTTATAGAGCATTTTTTATTTAGAATGACTAAATAATTGAAAATTAACTTAAATCAATATATACTATGAAAGTGATACTTTTTGGAGGTCTGTTTATAAATGAATATTTTAAAACTAGTAATACCAATATATGTTATTGTCCTTCTTGGATGGTGGCTAAAAGATAGAAAACATTATACTGAAGAAGTTAATGACTTTATTAGCTTTATCACTTATCGAATTTTATTACCACTTTCAATCTTTGATAAGATAGCGACTGCAGAAGTAGATATAAATAATCAAACTATTCTTTTTTATGGAGTAATGTTTGCTCAGATGATAGTTTATTATTTTTTATGGACAAAGCTAGATAAAAAACAAGGATTTGAAGCTTTTGTTAATAGTGTTAGGGGAAATGTAATATATCTAGGTTTCCCAGTAATGATTCAAATTTTACCTGTAGAAATATTGCCTTTAGGAATGGTTTTAGCAAGTGCTTTATCCCCTATGACTTTATTTGGGGTGGAAGTTATATATAGAAGTAAAGAAAGCGGTGCAAATCCTTTAAAAATATTAAAAAACCCACTAGTACAGGGTCTTTTAGTTGGAGTAATATTTAATGCTACTGGAATCTGGCATCCATTATTAGGCGAAGTAATATCTCAAGCTACTAAACCTTTAATGTTTCTAGCACTAATAATTGTCGGAGCCAATTTTGATATCAACTCCATGAAAGATACTGAAATAAGCCTAAGAATGATATTAGTAATCTTTAATAAACTAATACTTTTACCAATTGGATTTACAGCAATAGCTTTTCTGCTTGGTTTCGAACCTGTATATATAGCTATTGGAATAATTCTATTCTCATCACCTTGTGCAGTTTCAAACTTTGTCTTATTAGCTGAATTAGAACAAGTAAGTGATTTGACTACAAATACTACTATTTTTGCAACAGCAGCTTATTTGCTAATGCTGCCTTTGATTGGATACTTAGTAAACACATTGGTTTAGAGCAATCCAACAAAATTCCACCACGGCAAATATAACAATAGAATAATTAAGAATGTTAGCGGAGTCATAACTAGGCCATATTTGCGTAGTTGGGCTTCGCTATAATAATTTTCGCCAATTCCTATTACAACCGACAAATGATGATAAGGTAATACATAGTGGATAGATACTGTTAGGTATGCAATAAATGCTACTATTAGTGGTGAAACAATGCCTGTAAGCATTGTAGTCAATAAAGGAATAGTAATACTCATAGTAGTTAAACAACTACCTAGAATCATATGTACTAGCATGACTGCAAATATAATAAACAAGTAAATACCAACACCTTCAGTGTTTGGTACAAAACCAGATAAAGCAGTTTGTAAATAACTGCTTATTCCACTCGCAGTTAAAACTCTGCCAATAGAAAAAATAGCTGTTAAATAAATCAATAGGTTATAATTCACTTTAGTAAAATCTCTCAGCTTTAATATTCTTAATCCAAACATTGTTAATACACCTGCTAGACCTATATATGCTGAAGGTATACCATGAATACTTTCAAAAGCCCACAATAAAACAACTATACCCATAACCATGAAGGCTTTTTTTCTTTCACTATTTAGTTTTAAATTCTTAGCTTGTCCTGATAGCTTCCAATTAGCATCGTCTAAACTCTTTCTAAACACCATTATTACAACTACACATATTAATGCACTTGCAAATAATCCTGGTATAGTCATATTTATAGCCCAGTTTATGAAGCTTAAATTTACACCAGCGAATTCTAAAGCTGAATAGTTAAGTATAAAGTCACCATTTATAAATAAAGTAGGTACTACTGTCCCTGCTATAAAAACACTTATCATAATTGCAGATTTAGTGTCTTCTGATATACTATATTGACTTAAAAAAACATTATAAATGCTACCTAAGATAATTAGTCTTGGAAATGGATGTGGGATTAGAAATATTAAAATTATTCCTAATATAAAAGCTAAAATAATCAATCTGATAGCACTTGTTCCAAATTTTTGCAAAATAATTTCTGCTAGCTGCTCAGCAGCTTTGGTATTTGTGATTCCAATTGCTAATAAGAAGGCTGATAAAATAAGTACAAATGTTAATGAAAACGGGAAATTAAGTACTGTTAGAGGATGTGCTCCGCTAAAAGCTAAGAACCCAACGATCATAAAGATAGCAGCAAAAGTCATGTTAACTCCGCCTGTAGCCCACCAATAAATTGTAGTCATCATTATTATAATTACACCTTTTTGTGTAAATTTCAAATTAATTGGGATAAAGAGAAAAAACAAAGCTAAAACTACTGGAATAATTATGTGCTTTTTCTTTATATCTTTTAGTAAGTCTTTCATCTACTGTCTCCCACCTCATCTCATATAGTATCATCAAAAAAAAGCTTAGCATGTATGTGCTAAGCTATATTTTTATAAATCTTTGGCTCTAATTGACAAGTTGTTACAATGGTCTGCAATTCTTTCAAAGTTTGAGATCATATCTAAAAATACTATTCCTGAACTAGAATCGCACTTTCCTTCACTAACCCTTTGAATATGACTTTGTCTAAGTTGTTTCTCCATAAGATCAGCAAGCTTTTCCTGTTCATAAACTTTTCTTGAAACTGCTTGATCATACTCGCTCATTACAACTAGAGAATCACTTATCATACTTTTAATTACACTGTACATTTCTGAAAGTTCTTCATTAGCTATTTCTGTAAACTCAAGGTCATTATCAACCTTATACTCAGCAAGCTCACCAATATTGTCAGAATGGTCTCCAATTCGTTCTATATCATTAGCACATTCAAATAAATAATTTAATCTCTTTGATTGTTGGTCAGTTAATGATAACTGAGATATTTCTACTAGATAAGACATTATTTCTTTTTCTAAAAAGTTTACCAGTTCTTCTTTTTGTGCAGCTTTTTCGACTAGTTTCATATCTTCTGTATAAACTGCTTTAACAGTTAAATCAAGTGCTTCTCCAGCTAATTTTCCCATTCTAACTAATTCTCTTGTAACTTGGCCCAAAGCAATCGAGGAGTTATCTAAAAAGTTTCTATCAAGATAAATGGTACCAAACTCATCTCTAACTTCATCTTCCCCAGGTATTATTTTAGTTATTAAATTAACAAAAGGGTTCAAGAAAGGCAGTAATAAAAATGCGTTAATAATGTTGAATATTGTATGCGCATTTGCTATTTGCCTGTGAACTAAATCTGATGTTTGCAAGGCAACTGAGGCAAATGGACTTAAAATAAATAAGAAAAGAATTGAACCTCCTACATTAAACAAAGCATGAGCCAAAGCAGTTCTTCTTGAAGCTAATGAGCCCTTTAAGGCTGCAAGTGCAGCTGTTACAGTTGTACCAATATTACTTCCTAAAACTAAAGGAAGTGCTGCTTCTAAAGAAATTAAACCTTGAGACGCAAGTGCTACAACAATAGCTGTAGTACCACTACTACTTTGAATTACAGCAGTAAAAGCAGCTCCAACTAAAACACCTAAAATTGGATGAGCAGCAAAACTAGCTAACATATCAATAAAAGGCTGATAAGATCGTAATGGCTTCATGGCATCTGACATCGTTGACATACCAAAGAATAAAATACCAAATCCTAAAACTATTTCACCAATATCTTTATATTTCTTCTTTTTGCCAAAAAGTATCATTAAAACACCTATACCAATAGCGTATGGTGCAATTGCTCCTAAATCAAATGATATGAGCTGAGTTGAAAAGGTTGTACCAATATTTGCACCTAAAATTACACCAACAGCTTGCTTAAGGGTCATAAGTCCTGCATTTACAAAACCAATAACCATAACACTAGTGGCACTACTGCTTGATACAATTACTGTTACACCAGTACCAACTACCAATCCCTTTAGCGGTGTATCTGTTAATACTTCTAAAACTTTTCTCATTCTATCGCCAGCAGCCTTTTGAAGTCCACCGGCCATTAAATTTAAGCCATAAAGAAACAAGCCTAAGCCAGCAATCATGCTGGCACTTATCGCTGCAACATCCATAGTATTCGCCCCTTTGGAAAAATTATGTGTACTCTTACCGATGCTATTATATATAATCTTAACATTAATTTCACTAAAAATAATAAAATAACAAAATTTAAATTTAAAAAATTAAAATATGGATTTGTTTCTTTTCAAATGACCGTCTCTAGTGTATACTATTGGCAGCTTGAGAGGTGATTTAATATGAAACTTTCTGTAAAAGGACTTTCATTATTAATAGTGATTGTCTTACTAATTTCTGCTACAGCAGGTTATTCTATGTACAGCAAATTTAATGAAATGGAACAATCTATTTACAGTTTAGAGAGTCAGCTTGAAACAGCTAAAGAGCAACTATATGAAGCTAATAAAGAATTAGAAAGTTTAAAGCAAAAAAATGAAGAAATAACTGGCGAGTATGAAAGAAAGATAGCCTCAAATCAATCATATATTGATGATTTAGAAGATAGATTAGAAAGGCTCACAGGTCAACCTGTAATGCCAAAAGATAAAACTGTTTATTTAACCTTTGATGATGGTCCAAGTTTTAACACAAATAAAGTGCTTGACATTTTAAATGAGTATAATGTCAAGGGTAGTTTTTTTGTCGTTGGTAGAAATGATCCAAAAAGCTTAGACATATATAAAAGAATAGTAGAAGAAGGACATGCTTTAGGAAACCATACATATTCACATATATATAAAAATATTTATAGTAACGTAGATATCTTTATGAGTGATATTTATAGATTAGAAAATCTAATATATGAAGCTACTGAATATGAAACAAGGCTTTTTAGATTCCCTGGCGGAAGTTCTACAAAGCATTTAGAAAACTCAAAATACAAACCTTTTATAAACAGATTATTAAATGAAGGTTATCAATATTTCGATTGGAATGTTGACAGTGGAGATGCATTACAAAATCCACTTAATGCTAGTGAGATTATTCAAAGAACAATTACTAACGCAAGAAAACAAAAACATGCAATAGTTTTAATGCATGAAAAAGAAACCACCCTAGAAGCTTTACCAATAATTATTGAATATCTAAAAGATTTGGGATATAAGTTTGAAAGGTTAACCTTAGATTCTTTTTATGTCCACCACAGAGAGTAAAAGCTCCTAAAAATAGGAGCTTTTTTGTATTTATATATTCAATTTCTTTGTTACTGTTCCACCCTTTTGAGAAATAACTTTAACAATTACTTCGCTGCCTTTTTCAGCTTTTATTATATATTTAATCCGTTTGCATCCGCTATTGTACCCATCTGTTCTATTATAATCACCTTGAGCAGAAAAATATCCTTGCAAGTAACCAATTTTTGTTTCTTTTTCTCCAGACACTAAACTTGCATTTTTAGATAAAATAATTTCAACTTTATCTTGGTCGATAACTTCATTCTTCTTACCTTTATTTGTTAAATTTGTTGATAAGAACCCATGATTTGCAACCAAAATATTTATTTCATAAATGCCTTTATCAACCTTTTTGGCAGATAATTCTTCAATTTCAATTTTAGGTAATGCTTTAGCATGAGCTAACATAAACATAGCCATCTTATGACATTCTTGTTCTAGTAAGTTATGAGGAGGATTTTGTCTGAAGAATTTTGGATTATATCCACCGATTTCAACTTTTCCTAGTTGAGGATGATCAAATTCCTGCCAGTCAAAAAATCCTTTTCCCGATAATTCCTTATCATTAAATTCTAGGACTTTAAACTCACGTTCAAGTTTTTCTTTTGAAGACAGTTTCCTAGCTTTATGCCAATCCATTTTAACTCCAGCTCTACCATATAAGTCCCACAACTCTGGAGTAAATCCAGGTATTCCTTGATGCTCATATGCCCAATCTACAATTGTTGCTGCAAATATTCCTCCTGTACTCGGAACATCTGGATAACCTGTTAGTTCTTCACCACGCTCTCCTATTGTTTTTAATAGTTTTAAATCCTTTTGGTCAAATTCTTCTTCTGGATAAGTATAAGGTGATCTAAACAGTATGCCTCCTGAAGTGTGCAATGCTTCTAGGGCTCCAATGTTCTTGTGCTTGATAATAAAGTCAACAATGTTTTTGATTTCTGGTTCAGATGTTGGATAGTCTCCTCCACCCTTTATCTCAGGGTTCCACTCTGAAGGGTAGTTTCGATTTAAATCAAGTCTCCATGGGACTGGATTTATTTCAATAGGCTCACCTTCATACTCTTTAATAATACCTTCAGGAATAATATGATAAAATTCTCCTTCTCTTTCATCAAGTTTCCTTGGCTCCATCAGTCTTGGATCTTGTTTTGAGATCTTCCAAGCTCCTCTTTTATCATCTCTTACTCTCATATTTAAGATATACCCATCTCCATCAATATCCTCTCTATGGAGTCCTGGCAATTCAGTTATATTTTCATCAGGCCATACCCTAACGCTACTTCTTAATGTATTTGGAGTTGTTAAATAAAATTCTGCTCCATCTGGATTTACTCTAGGAATAATGTAAAATGTAGTTTCTCTTAATAATTTGGCTATGTCTTCTTTGTCTTTATTTTCTAATAAGTAATTAGCAGTATATAAAGCTGCTACTGAACCAGTAACCTCCCCCGCATGGGTATTGCCATCTATATATATAGCAGATTTCTCACAAGCTTTGCCTCTTGAATAATCTGTGATAGTTATACACCAAACATCTCTTTTTTCATAACTTTTCCCTATACTTGATAGCTTAGAAAAGTTAGGGTGTTCATTTGCTAAACTTTCCAAAGATTTGGTTAGTTTATCATAAGTGTAGTAATGGTCAAATTTTAAATTGCTCATTTAAATCCTCCTTAAATTGGTAGCTTAATTTCAACAACAGCTCCACCTGTAGTATGATTATATATAACAACTTCTCCTTGGTGTATATTAATAATATCTTTTACTATAGCCATTCCTAGCCCTGTGCTTCCTTCTTTCCCCTTAAAGAACCTTTCAAATACTTTAGGGATTTCTTTTTCTTCAAAACCAGGTCCATCATCTACAATCCTAACAACTACTTGCTTATCTGCACTTAAACCTTGTATTAGAATTCTTTCATCTGCATATCTAACTGCATTATCTAATATGTTAGCAAAAGCTCTCATTAGAGAAGAATAATCACCCTTCACTAAAAGATCTTCTTCAATAATTACTTGTAAATCCAACTCTTTTTGCTGAATTCTAGTATAAACAGTTCGTAACGCTTCATTAATAATGTCTCCTATGTCTACTTTATTAAATTCTACTGTGATACTTTCATCATCTATTTTACTTATGAATAATAATTCTTCCACTACTGATTTTAATCTTTGAGTTTCTGAAACAACGATATCTAATGCCTCATCTTTTTCACTTTCATTAAAAACTCCTGCTTGTAATCCCTCTGCATATCCTTGAATATTCATAAGAGGACTTTTAAGTTCGTGAGAAGCATTTTGGATAAAACGAGACTGTGCTTTTTGGTATCTTTCAAGCTGTTGACTCATATTATTAAAGGCTTTTGCTATATCACCTAGTTCATCATCTTCTTCTACTTTTAGCCTTCCTGAAAAATCTCCTATTGAAATCTCTTTTAATCTTTTTTCAAGATTTTGCAAAGGTTCTATTAGTTTACTAGTCAAGTAACTACCAAAAAGAACACCAATTAAAACTGCTATCACTATTACTCTGACTACAGACCATAAAAAACTGTCTCTTATAATTATTTGATCATCTCTTGGGCTAAGTGCTAATACATATCCGGATCTGTCGGCTCCAGAAAACCTTTCTACAAAATAATAGTATTCATTCCAACTACCTTGTTCTTTTGACTGACTAACGATTGCAGCTTTAAGTTCATCAGGCAATACAACAGTTTCATTAAATCCTTGAAAACTACTTAGGACTATATTCAATTCATTGTTTAATAATATTATTTCTATATTTGACTGTGATTGTGAAATCAGTTCTTGAATTAATCGCTCATTTTTAAAAGATGTGTTCAAAACAATCTGAGCTACACCTTTAGATGTAGTTTCTAATTCATAAAAATTTCTCTGAGAAATATAATCTGTTATTGTAAAGGCTGTAGTAACTAAAACAGAAACACTAACCATAATAATTACTAATACTTGTACTGCTGTTATTCTAAACCCTATTGAAGTTTTAGTCTTCGACAACTTTGTATCCATAACCCCAAATAGTTTCTATTGAAATTTTTGCATCGTGTTTTCTTAATTTTTTTCTCAGCCTTCTAACTAAATCATCTACAGACCTTGTCTCGCCGACATAATCATAACCCCAGATATTCTCAATTATTTGATCTCTTGATAACGCTTTGTCAGGGTTTTTTAACATATATAATAGCATTTCAAACTCTTTATTAGTAGTTGAAACTTGCTTATTCCCTATAAAGAATTCTCTCAATTCAGTGCTAATTCGAACATTTCCTAAAACATACTCTTCTTTATCGTTAGCCTCTTCTTGCATACTTGCTCTTCTTAGGATAGCTTTTATTCTAACAATTAACTCTCTTGGACTAAATGGCTTAACTAAGTAGTCATCGCCGCCAAGTTCAATACCTAAAATACGATCAATCTCTTCGCCTTTTGCTGATACAAATATTATTGGTGTTGTATGTTCATAACGTAATTTTTTGGTAAGATCTAAACCACTAATTCCGGGAAGCATAACATCAAGCACTATACAGTCAGGCTTTTCTTTTATCATTGCAGGTAAAACACTCTCTGCTTCAGAAAAGGTTTTTACTTTGTAACCTTCATTTTTTAAAAATTTTGAGATTATATCTCTAATATTTTTATCATCATCCACAACGTAAATTAGTTCATTCACTATCACTCACTCCTCTTAAATTATTAAGAATTTTCTCAAATCTTATCTTGTTAAATGTTTTTCTTTCAATCATACTACCCATGCTTAAGTCTTTATTTCCATAGCCAATTTTAGACGTAACTGCTTCACTTGCTGAAACATGAATTTCTTTTGCTTTTGTGTAATTTATTATCTGCTGAACATTTTCCGGAGTAATACCTCCGCCTGGCATAATCTTGGTATGATCTGACAGTCTGACAAGTTTTCTAATCATTTCTTTACCTTTAATGATATCATCACTTAAGCCAGAAGTTAAAATTCTTTGAAACTTTAATTGCTCAATATCTCTTAAAGCTCTAAATGGATCTCTTACAAAGTCAAAAGCTCTGTGAAAAGTTAAACTAAAACCATCGAATTCTGATCTCAATTCTTCCATAAAAAGTTTATCAACTTCACCTGATTGGGTTAAAGCTCCCACTACAAAGCCTACCACATTAAATTTTGAAAAATTCTTCATGGAATTAAGCATAGTCTCTTTTTCATTTTTAGAGTAAGTAAAATTTCCACTTCTGCATCTTATAAGGACCATAGTGGGTATCTCAACGTTTTTAATAACTTGCTTAACTAACCCTATACTTGGAGTAACCCCAGCTACACAAAACCATAACAAATCATATCATTGCATTAGGTGTTGTGATAA
>JBKHBO010000062.1:0-9613 GCA_046542315.1 Clostridia bacterium | reverse complement strand
AATCTGCTATATTATTTATCTTTTTTAAATCCAAATCCCATTTTTAGCGCACCTGTTGGGCAGGCTTCTACACAATCTCCACATCTAATACATTCACTACTATTAGGATCGTAAACTGCATATATGTCGTATTTGCATACTTGTTGGCATACTTTGCATTCTACACACATTTGATGTTCTACTTTGATTTGATAATATGAGATTTTGTTAAAGACTGAATATATTGCGCCTAATGGACAAACTGCGTAACAAAAAGGCCTATATAATATCATTGATAGAAAAATCAGAGTAACTAAAATTGAAAGTTTCCAATAAAAGAGTCCTCCTATTATTTCTCTTAGAGGAGAATTTGTTGCTAATAGCGGCAAACTAGCCTCTAGCGTTCCTGCTGGACATATATATTCACAAAACGTCGGAGAAGCAACCCCAAATTCATTTACCAATGAAGGCAACCATAAAACAAATACAATTAGAATTACATATTTTAGGTATTTTGTTAGTCTTAATTTCTTATCCCATCTAACCTTTTTTAAAGGAGTCTTATATATGAGCTCTTGTATCCATCCAAAAGGACAAAGCCAGCCACAAACGAATCTTCCAAAAATCACTCCAAAAAGAGCAATTAAGCCTATAACATAATATGATATCTTGTATCTTGCACTGTTTATAACAGCCTGTAAAGATCCTATCGGACAAGAGCCAATTGCTCCAGGACAAGAATAACAATTTAATCCAGGAACACATATGTTTTTTGTCTTTCCTTGAAATATCTTTCCATCAATAAAACCTTTTAAATATGAGTTAGTTGTAATCGTTACTAAAAGCTGAGTGATAAGTCTTTTTCTAGCCAATACCTACACACTCCAAGCAAATATAAATTGCTTTTGTAAATACCTCTAGTACTTCTCCTCTATTAATTCCAATTATAATAGCTGCAATTGCTATTAATGCAATAAAATGACTAAGATATCTTTTCATAATAAAACCTCTTTTACTCAATCATCTCAAATGCTTCATTTACTAGGTCTTTCAATTGTTCTGCTGTTTGAGTTCCAACTTTATCTAATTTAATAGCATCTCCTGTACTATCAACAAAATATAGATAAGGTACGTACGAAATGTTTTCTATAGCTGGCAACATGGACTCACTAACCAATATGTCAGTAATATCTAACCCAGCATTTTTCTTATACTCTTCTGCTAAATCTATGTTTTTTACATCATCTGCAAAAATTCCAAAAATATTAAAACTCTCTTCACTCAATTCATCTTGTAAAACAGCCAATTCAGATAACTCCTGAACACATCCTGGTCAGCCTGTTCTCCAGACAAAGATTAAATTAACTTCACTATCTTCAAATATGCTTTCATCTACTGTGTTATCTTCACTATCTAGAGATTGAAAATCAACTAAAGGTCCGCCTAAAATTTCATTTTCTTCTGTAATTTCATTATCCCCATTATTCTCTTGTGCCTCTTCGCTTTCACATCCTACTGCAAATATTAAAGTCAGTGTTAACATCAAAAACAACAATACCTTAAGCTTTCTCTTTCTATTCACTTAAATCCTCTCCTAACAAAGGGTCTTTTTCAAATAAGCTGTAAACAACAGGTATAATAACTAATGTTAAAAGTGTTGCAATCATCAATCCAAACATTAAAGAAATGGCCATTGGCATAAAAAGACTACTCTTTGACAGAAAGAGTGGAATCATTCCAATAAAGGTGGTTGTCGTGCTTAAGATTATTGGTCTAAATCTTTTCCCAGAAGCTTCTCTACAAGCAATGTCTATTGATTTGCCCAAGCCTCTCTCTCTATTGATATAGTCAATCAATACAATCGCATTATTTACTACAATTCCCATTAAACTAACCATTCCCATTAAAGCTGTAAATGAAAGTGGTTGTCTTAATATAAAAAGACCTACTATAGAACCAATTATAGATAGTGGAATTGTAAGAAGAATAACTAAAGGTTGTATAAATGATTTGAATTGGAATAGTAAAATCAAATAAACTAAAACAAAAGCAAATGCTGCTTGTGTTCCCATATCTCCAAAATTTTGAGCAATTTTTTCTAATTCACCGTCATAAGACACAGTTACTTCTCCTAGATCTATTGCATCTAATTTTGCGTTCATTTCTTTTGTTATTGAACTTGTCTTAAATCCAGGGTACAAGTCACTTGTGATCATGATTGCATAATCTCTGTCATACTTATTCATCCCAGGCAAAACTGCCTCTAAGCTTATATCTGCAACATTTTTAAGAATAGTTTTATTTTCTGTTATAGATGATTTTACACTAAAATTGCCTAAGTTTTCAACTGTTTTTGTATTACTTTTAACTAATATATCAAATTCTTCTCCCATATAGTGCAAAGTCGACGCCACTCTTCCACTCAAAGCAATATTTATCTCGTTTTGAATATCATATTTAGATAAGCCATTAAAAGTAGCTCTATGCGTGTCTGGAGAGACCTTATATTGATAGACTCTTGAAGGAAAATCATCATCAACATTATATGTTCCTTCAATTTCATACAAAACTTGCTTAATCTTTTCTGATGCCTCTTCTATTTCTACAAGATTATCGCCACTTACCCTAATTTGTATAGGTGCCCCCACATATTCTGCTAACTCAAGCCTTTTAACAACAGCTTTCCCACCAAGCAAAACATTGTCAATTTCTTGTTGTAAAGAACTAGTTAGGTCATCATAATTTTTATAGCTATCACCCAAGTCCTCATCAATTTTCATCAAAATCTGAGCAGTACTTGCTGATTGTGAAAAATTAAAAACTGTTGTATAAAATTTTGGTAATCCACCACCAATAGAAGTTGTATATTGAATTACTTCATCATGACTTCTTAAAATATCTTCAATTTGATCTGTTACTTCTTTAGTAGTATCGACATCTATATTTTTTTCAGCCTCAATATCTATAAATACTAAGTTCTTATCAGCAAATGGAAAGAACTGAAGGTCTAAGTTCATAGTCAAAATGCCAGTTGCAACTAGAAGCATTGCAACAATACCTATAGCTCTTTTTTTATTCTCCATAGCTTTATTTAGTAAGTTAGAAAAATAAGCTTTAATTTTTTTTGACTTATCTAAATCCTCTCCACCAGATTTAAAGAAAATATAAGCCATAGTTGGAGTAACTAAAATAGCTGTTAAGTAAGAAGCTGATAGGGCTATTATAATTATTTTAGGAAGTGTAATCATAAACTCACCAGCAATAGACTCCATAAGTAAAAATGGCGAAAATGCAGCTATAGTAGTAAGAGTAGATGTTAAAACAGGAATAGCTACCTCTTTAACTCCCTCTAAACACGCCTCTAATTTTTCTATTTCTTGATCTATTTTCAACTGAATGGAATCACTGATTACTATGGCATTATCAACTAACATTCCTAATGCAATTATTAGAGAGGCAATTGAAATAAGATGCAATTCTATTCCCAAAAGATTCATAACAATAAAAGTAGAGAATATAGATAAAGGAATTGCAGTTGAAACAATCACAGCATTCCTTAAACCCATACCGAGAAAAACAACTATTATTACAAAGACTACTCCTTGTAATAAGTTTATTGCAAAGTCATTAACAGATTTTTTTACGTCCGCGGGCTGGTCTAGTACTTTATCTACAGTTACTCCAGAAGGTAAGTCCTCAATATATTTTTCAATTATATGCTCAACTTCATTACCAATTCTTACAACATTGCTATTAGGTTTAAAATACCCACTTAATAAAACAGAGTTGTTCCCATTATGTAAAACCCTGTAATTATCTTCGTTTACAGAGTATTTTACATCCGAAATATCAATTAACCTCAAAATTGCTCCTGTTTCTTGCGAAACTCCAATAGGAAGATTCTTGATTTCTTCAATATCCTTAAAGAACCCTTCCGTTTTAACATTAATCTTTATATCTTCTTCACCAACTCTTCCTGAAGGTATTTCTATATTTTGTCCTTTTAAAACATTTACAAGGTCTCCCAAGGACAAGCTTGTTTGGTTTAACAATTTATAATCTATCTCTACTAAGACCTGTTTATCTTGTTCACCTGTAATGGAAAATCTTGTCGTCCCTTCAACCTTACTAAGCTGTCTTGAGAGATCTTCTGCATATGATGTCAGTTCAGCATATGAGTATCCCTTACCCGTTATTGATAGTATCAACCCTGTAGTTTCTACAATATCAGTATTAATCTCGATCTCTCTTACTTCTTCTGGCAACTCTTTTTGTAAACCTGTCATTCTTCTTCTCAATTCTTGCCATGTTTTGTCTTTGTCAACACTATAATCCATTCTAAGCTGGATTAAAGCAAAGCTATCAAATATATACGATGATGAAAAATCATATCCTTCGATTTCTGCTATACTGTCCTCAACCTTTTCAACAACATGTCTTTCTATGTCGCTAGGTTCAGCACCTGGATATGTTACTGTTATTATCGCAATAGGTGTTGTAACATCAGGCATTTCATTTCTTGGCATTACATAGTAGCTAAAAACTCCTAAAATTAAAGTTATACTAACTATGAAGAGTGTGATTTTTCTATATTTTATGACTGAAGTTAAAATTTTGTCCATGATAAATCTTAACTCCCTATAATTTCTATTAAATCACCAGGTTTAACTATATTAGAGTTAGTTACAATCAAAAAATCATTTTCAGCTAACCCACTGACTCTTACCCGTCCATTTTGTTGCTCCAATATGGTTATATTTTTTCTTACTACTCTATCATCCTGAGCTACAAACACGTAGTTACTTCCTACATATTTTATAGTATTTAAAGGAACCCAAATACCTTGACTTACGCCTGTGATAAGCTCGATATCTGCAATCATTCCTAGCTTAAAATTAGTTTTTTCAACAGCTACCTTCGCATCATAAATTCCTGTCTTATCATTAGGTATTTCTGAAATGGATATTAATTCACCTTCTACGGTTTCTTTAAAAATCTTTACTTTTGCTTTCGCACCCAACTTTGCCTCATTAACATCTTTTTGGGATATACCAAAACTTATTACCTGATCACTACTTCTGACAATGACAACAGGGTATCCTGAGCCCACTAATTCTCCTTGTTCAAATTGTATTGATGCAACATATCCGTTTATGGTTGATTTCAACTTGGAATCTTCTAAATTTCTCAAATTGTGCTCATAGTTTGCTTTAGCTTGGTTGTAGTTTGCGAGAGCTGACGTTAGATCTTCTTCTCTTGCACTCTGTGTTGATTGAGTATATACTTCTTGTGCTTGTTCTAAATCGCTTTTTAAAATTTCTACTTCGAGTCTTATTTGTTTGATTTGACTCTCTGATATAGCCCCTGCATCATATAACTTTTCAGATTTTTCTAGATTCTCTAGTGCGTAGTCATAAGCATCTTGTGCTTTCTTTAAATTTAATTCTGCCAATTTTTGATCTTGCGGGGATCCTCCGCTTAGAGCCTTGTCATATTGTGCTTTAGCTGATTCCATTTGGGATTTTGCCACAGTGACAGCAGTACTTAAATCACTTGTATTTAAGCTTGCTAATAAATCACCTTTTTTTACTTCATCACCAACACTAACCTGCAAATCGGACAAGACTCCCCCAGTTTTAAAACTATATTTTATAAGATCACTGGAATTTACAGTGCCTACGTATTTTTGTGTAGTATCCCTTTCCTCAAGTTTAACTATCTGTACTTTAACAGGGGTCTTTTTATCAACCACTGTAGCTTCTTGAGCACTACATGCAGAAAGAACTATTATTAAAATCGCGAATATAAAAGTTTTTTTCATTTGCTTTCCTCTTTACTTATATTAAATATTTAACTCCAGCAGATTCTGTACTAAAAACTCTTTTAAACCAAATTGTTTAGCTAAGGTGATTACTTTTCTTTCATTATCTGAAAAGTTTAGTAAATAATACTTCTTATTAAATTCATACTTTTTTGCTAATACATTAAATAAATTCGCTATTATATCTGCATCATTCTTTAGGGGCTGTATTCTCTTGACAATTATGCTATCATCAGTCTCATAACCCATTAGTACAAGTAATTCTTCATTACTTTTCATACCTACCCATTCTGTTGTTTTACTTAAAGAATGTTTTCTTCTACTCCAAACATACATAGAAGTGTCTTCTAAGTACTTTTCAACTTCACTAAAAGACAATCTTACTAACTCTAAATCACATTTCTTGTTGCTATTTAGCTTTCCTTCAAGACTTGTTAGCTTAGAAAGAATTTCAAATCCGTACTTTTTATATAACCGATTAGCTGGATAGTTAAAATCTAGTACTTCTAAACCAATCTGATGGCCTCCAGCCTCTTTAATATTATAAATAACTTTTTTTAGTAAAGAGTCTCCTAATCCTTGTCCTCTATGCTCCTTAATAATACCTAAAGAGGATATCCATGCTTTATTATTTACTAGTGATATAATAGCTAACCCTACTAGAGTGTTTTTAACCTTAATTACTTGTGATAATTCTAAATTTGCTGGAAGTTTTTTTAAATAGTGTTTAAAACTGATTATATCATGGTGGATTTCAAAATGATAATCCGAGTAAATTTGATTGTATAAGTTCATTACTAACCTAGATCTAATCTTATTTAAGCTAATAAAACTTATATCATTCATTACTCTTTAGTCCTTTCCGAATGCTTTCTAATACTTTCACAGTTTTACTGTTCATCGTTTTTACTAAGGGTTCATTAGCTTTTCTTTTCTTAATATGTTCGTCATACAATTTTTTATCAGTATTCACAATTTCTATCCACATCTCTCTAGAAGAAATTCGTGTAGCTCCTTGACTAAAAATATAATCTTGCTGACTTTTATCTGATGTAGCAACTTTTATTTCATAATCTTCCTTCATTTCATGTACTGTTCTTTCAATAACAGTATCAGCTGTTTCACTTTGACCAGTATATATTACGTGAGTATTACGATCATAGTTATAGACTTTTTCAGCACCATTAACTACTTTATATGCGTCAAAAACAACTATCAGATATATGCCTTTATAACTAGCATAATTGGAAAGTATCCCTAAGAGAGCCTCTCTTGCATCTGACAAATTTATTTTTTTATATCTTTTTTTATTATCATTAAATATGCTATATTCACTAAAAATGAGATTATAGCCATCTGCTATTAATACTGGTTGCATATTTTATCCTCTTTCTAGACTTCTTATCCTACATTATACCATCTAAATATAAAACAATTATGAAAAAAGAAAATGGCAAACTTGAAAGTTTACCATTTTCTTAGTATATTTTCTAAAATTATTTGAGTGTTAAAATGTCATATTCATAATATGTTCTTGAATTTTAAATCCTTTTTTCTTATAAAAATTGATAGCGCTAAGATTCTGACTATTAACTCTTAAAGAGATCTCAAATATTCTTTCTTTTTTTGCATGCTCAATAATAAAATCAATCATAGACTGTGCTATACCCTTAGATCTAAAATCAGGAGCTACATATATTTGGTCTAATCTAACTGTATCAAAATTGGGCATGTGAGAGATAACTGTTATAGCATACCCACAAACAACATCATCGCATTCTGCTACTACTATCATCTGATTTTCTGAATTTACTAGAAGCTTAAATAAAGCTTCTTGCTGAAAAATTGCATCGCTAAAATACTCTCCTGTTTCTTTAAGCAGCGATTTGTTGAGACTCTTAAGTTTTAAGTAGTCTTCTGCTCTAGCTTTACGAATATTCATATTTCCTCCTTAACCCTATTATACTAGCCAACTCTTATTTACATTTAATTCTAACAAATAAGGTCTACTTTTACTAGATTTTTAGCGTTACGTTATTATATAAGTCTTTATTTGGTGTTACTTTTTGAGGCTTTAATAAATTCTACAAAAAGTGGGTGTGGCTTATTCGGTCTAGATTTAAATTCTGGATGAAATTGAACTCCTACATACCAGGGATGATCTTTCAACTCTACACACTCTACCAAAAGCTCATCCGGTGATGTTCCACTAATTATAAGACCCTCATCAATTAGTCTCTCTCTAAACTCATTATTGAATTCATATCTATGTCTGTGTCTTTCTACTAACTCATCAACTTTATAAGCTGATTTTGTTTTAGTATTATCAATTAACTTACATGGATAATTTCCAAGCCTCATAGTACCGCCCATATCCGTAATATTTCTTTGTTCTAACATTAAATCAATAACAGGATGCTTTGTATTTTCTGAAAATTCTGATGAATGAGCATCTTCCCAACCTACTATATTTCTAGCAAATTCTATTACAGCTATTTGCATTCCTAAACATAACCCAAAATAAGGGATATTACTCTCTCTAGCATACTTAGCAGCTTTAATCTTTCCTTCTATACCTCTAATACCAAATCCTCCTGGTACTATAATCCCATGAACATCTGCTAGCTCTTCACTAACATCCTTATTTTCTAATTCTTCTGAATCAACCCATCTAATTTTTACATTTACATTATTAGCAAACCCCGCATGAGTTAAAGCCTCTACAACACTTAAATAAGCATCATGCAGTGAGACGTATTTTCCTACTAATGCAATTTCAATCTCATCATCTATTGATCTAATGTGGTCTACCATCTTTCTCCACTCAAATAAATCTCTGTTTTCACATTTTAAACCTAATCGATTTATTACAAGTTCATCCAAATTCTCTCTTTCTAATACCAAGGGGACTGCATATAAAGAGTCTGAATCTTCATTTTGTATTACCGCTTCTTCCGGAACGTCGCAGAACAAAGAGATTTTCCTTCGAATACTATCATCAATTTCTCTTTCAGATCTACAAATGATTATGCTTGGCTGAATACCAATACTCCTTAATTCTTTAACGCTATGTTGAGTAGGCTTAGTTTTTAACTCACCAGCTTTATCTAAATATGGGATTAAAGTCACATGCATAAATAAAGTATTTTCTCTTCCCTCGTCGCTTTGCATCTGTCTAATCGCTTCTAAAAATGGCAAACTCTCTATATCTCCAACTGTCCCACCAATTTCTATTATTACTACATCTGCTTGACTTTCTTCTCCTACTCTTCTTATATCTTCTTTTATTTCATTTGTAACATGAGGAATTACTTGTATTGTTGCTCCTAAATAGTCTCCTCTTCGCTCTTTATCAATTACTGATTTATAAATCTTTCCCGTAGTAACATTATTTCTTTGGCCCAACTCAATATTAATAAATCTCTCATAATGGCCTAAGTCTAAATCAGTTTCAGCTCCATCTGCTGTTACAAAAACTTCTCCATGCTGATATGGACTCATAGTCCCTGGGTCTACGTTGATATATGGGTCTAGCTTTAAAACATCAACACTAACGCCTCTACTTTTTAATAATCTTCCTAATGAAGCTGCTACAATTCCTTTTCCTAGAGAAGATACAACGCCTCCAGTAACAAAAATAAATTTACTCATCAAAATCCCCCTTGCTAATATAAATAAACGGCTCATACTTTAGGAGCCGAGACTGTAACTACTAATTTTATTAACACCTCGTTTATTCTACCTAATATATAAAAATAATGTCAAGCAAGATAGAGATATATAAAAAATATATTATATATTATCTACATGTCC
>JBKHBO010000061.1:0-9638 GCA_046542315.1 Clostridia bacterium | reverse complement strand
CTCACTATTACAAATTATGATAAAGACACAGGAAAATGTGACATTAACTTTTATACACTAGAAGATGATGGAACAGAATTTGAAGTGGATATTGTTGGAACATATAAGAATAACCAACTTAAATTTGATTTAAGACACTATGATGGGTCGAAACTTTTCATGGAAGGAGCATTAAGTGGAGAAGGCTTTAGCGGAGATTTTTCTATTACTGCTTGGGGATTTTTGAAAGATGCTATAACTGGTAGTTGGCAAGTCCAAAAAGATAAATAATTAAAAAAATCGTTAAAAATATTTATAAACCACCATTTTTAAAACTAGCTCATTATGAGTTAGTTTTTTTTATTTGCTTTAATGTATACAGTATGCAAAAAAGCTATTGACAAAAAAGATTATATTAGATATTATTTTATCGATAAAAAAATACTGATTAAAAAAGGAGGCTTGCATATGTCTGACCATGTAATATCAATACCAGAACCTACTCTAAGAAGATTACCTATATATCATCAATATTTACTTCGTGAGAAACAAAATGGTGAAAGTTATGTGTCATGCCCAAAAATCGCAAATGAACTAGAGTTGACAACTATACAAGTAAGAAAAGACTTACAAGCTGCTGGAGCTGTTGGAAGACCTCGTGTTGGCTATATTATTGATGAAGTACTAGATGTTTTGGCAGATTTATTAGGATATAAAAACACTAAAGATGCTTTGTTGGTTGGAGCAGGAAATCTTGGGTTAGCTTTGCTAGATTATGAAGCATTTACTAATCAGGGATTAAATATAGTAGCTGCTTTTGATGTGGACAAAGAAAAGATAGGAAAAATAATTAATGGGAAAAGAGTATATTCTCTTGATAAATTTAATCATATTGCAAAAAGGTTGAATATTCAAATAGGAATTATAACTACTCCTGCAAAAGCAGCTGTTGAAGTGAGCAAATTGATGGTTGATTCAAGTATTAAAGCTATTTGGAATTTTGCTCCTATTCATTTAAATTTACCAGAAAATATTGTAGTAGAAGATGTTAATTTAAGTGCGTCATTTTCAGTGTTATCAAATAAATTGAAAGAAAAACTTAGCTAGAAAGGATTATAATTATGAATCAAATGAGACAGTTTTCTAAAGTTATTAGTATTTTAGAGAGTCATAATAACAATGAGATAAATCTTATCCCAATTTTACAAGAAGTACAAGAAGAGTATAGATACCTGCCGGAAGAAGTAATGGTATTTATAGCTACTTCACTAGATATACCACCTGCTAAAGTTTTTGGGGTAGCTTCATTCTATTCTCATTTTACTTTAAAGCCAAAAGGTAAATATGTAATAAAAATATGTGATGGAACTGCATGCCATGTTAAAGGGTCTAGTTCAATTATAGATATATTGAGGAATCATTTAAATTTACCAAAGGGTGAAATTACTACTCAAGATATGCTTTTTACAGTTGAAGCTGTCTCTTGTCTAGGGACATGTGGTCTTGCACCTGCAATAGTTATAAATGATGATGTTCATGGCCTATTAACTCCTGAAAAAGCAGTAGAAATAATTACACAGATTCAAGAAAAGGAAGGAGTTTAAAATGAATATAAATCTTCAAAAAAGAAAGAAAGAATATTTAGAAAATACTAAAGATATAGAGAAAAGAGTTGTTATTTGTGGAGGAACAGGTTGTGTTGCTCAAGGAAGCTTAAAAATAAGAGATAAATTTGTAGAAATATTACAAGAAGAGAATTTACCTGTTACAACGAAACTAAAATCTGAAGATAAGGGTAGCCATATCTCAAAAAGTGGCTGTCAAGGGTTTTGCCAAATGGGGCCTCTTGTTACTATCTATCCAGAAGAAACAATTTATTGCAAAGTTAAACTTGAGGATGTAGAAGAAATAATAAAAAAGAGCATTGTGAATAATGAGATAATTGATAGATTAGTATACATCAATCCAGTAGATCAAACACACTGTGCACATGTTAATGATATCCCTTTTTATAAGAAACAACACAGGTTTGCCCTAAAACAATGCGGACATATAGATCCTGATGATATTAATGAATACATTGCTAATCAAGGATATTTTGCAGCAAGAGATATGTGTTTTAAATACAATAGTGAAGAAATATGCAAGTTCTATATAGATTCAAATTTGAGAGGCCGTGGTGGTGGGGGATTTCCTACAGGGCTTAAGTGGGAATTTGCAAGAAGAGAAGAATCAGAAAAGAAGTATGTTATATGTAATGGGGACGAAGGTGATCCAGGTGCATTTATGGATAGAAGTTTAATGGAAGGTAATCCTCATTCCATAATAGAAGGCATGATAATAGCAGCAAGAGCTATAGGTGCTGATTTTGGATATATTTATGTTCGAGCAGAATACCCATTAGCAGTTAAAAGAATTAAAAATGCTGTTATTGATGCTAGAGAAACCAATGTCTTAGGAAACAATATATTTGGAAGTAAATACAATTTTGATATTAAAGTAATGGAGGGTGCTGGAGCATTTGTATGTGGTGAGGAAACTGCTTTAATGGCTTCGATTGAAGGAAAACGTGGAATGCCTAATCCTAAGCCGCCTTATCCATCTGAAAAAGGATTATTTGGTAAGCCTACAGTAATTAATAATGTAGAAACCTTATCCACAGTTCCGCTGATATATACTCTAGGATTAGATGAATACAAAAAAATAGGCACAGATAATTCTAGTGGAACTAAGACGTTTGCTTTAACAGGACATGTAGCTAATACTGGCTTGATAGAAGTTCCTTTTGGCACTACCCTAAGGCAAATTATAAATGATATAGCAGGTGGAGTTGTTGACGGAGAAGGCAATATTGCAGGAGTAGATTTTAAAGCTGTTCAAATAGGTGGTCCTTCTGGTGGATGTTTAACTAAAGAGCATTTAGATCTTCCTCTTGATTTTGATAGTTTATCCTCTGTAGGAGCAATGGTTGGATCTGGTGGCTTAGTAGTAATGAATCATGATACATGTATGGTGCAAATAGCTAAGTTCTTTATGCAGTTTACCCAACATGAATCTTGTGGAAAGTGTGTGGTTTGTCGAGAAGGAACAAAACAGATGCTTTCATTGCTAGAAGATATAACTGAAGGTAAAGCTACAATGGAGACATTAGATTTGCTTAAAGAATTAGCTGTAGTAGTGCAAAAAGGTTCTTTATGTGGTCTTGGAAAAACGGCTCCTAGCCCGGTGTTATCGACTTTAAAGTATTTTGAGAATGAATATATTGCTCATATTAAGAATAAAACTTGTCCAGCTGGAAAATGCAGTGATTTACTACAATTTTTCATACAAGAAAACTGCATTGGATGCGGTTTGTGTAAAAGGGTTTGTCCAGTTGATGCAATAAGTGGGGAAAAGAAAAAAGTACACGAAATAGATATAGAAAAATGCATTAAATGTGGAGTTTGTTTAGACACTTGTAAATTTAATGCAATTATAAAAAGGTAAGGGGATAAATTATGGTTCAAAATAATCTTACAATTGACAATTTAGAAGTATCTATAGAGAGTGAAAAAAATCTTTTAGAAGTAATAAGAAAAGCTAATATTGATTTGCCTACATTTTGTTATCATTCAGAAATGAGTATATATGGTGCATGTAGGTTATGTATGGTTGATATAGAGGGAAGAGGTTTGCAGCCTGCTTGTTCAATCAAACCTGAACCAGAAATGATTGTCAAAACTAATACAAAAGAAGTAAGAGAAATGCGTAAAATGATTGTTGAATTACTTTTAGCTGATCATGATGTTTCGTGCCCTACATGCGATAAAACTAATAGTTGTCAATTGCAATCTTTGGCACAACAACTTGGCTTAAAAAAAGTAAGATTTGAAAAAACAAGAACTGATAAGCCACTTGATTTATCATCTACTTCTTTAGTAAGAGACCCAAATAAGTGTGTCTTGTGCGGAGATTGTGTTAGGATGTGCAATGAAATTCAAAAAATTGGTGCTATTGACTTTGCATATAGAGGGGCTTCTTCAACTGTAACACCAAGCTTTAATAAAGATCTTAATCAAGTTGAATGTGTTTATTGCGGGCAGTGTGTAAGAGTGTGCCCTACAGGAGCTTTGATGCCTAAAAATGATATTGAATATGTTTGGCAAGCACTTGATGATAAAAATAAATATGTCGTTGCTCAAATAGCACCTGCTGTAAGAGTATCATTAGGAGAAGCTTTTGGACTCGAGGCTGGAAAAATCACAACTGGTCAAATGATAGAAGCACTAAGAAGAATGGGTTTTGATCAGGTTTATGATACATCTTTTGCGGCTGATTTAACAATTATAGAGGAAGGTAATGAATTAATAAATAGACTAGAAAAGCAGGAAAACTTGCCGCTATTTACATCGTGTTGCCCTGCGTGGGTTAAATACATGGAACAATACCACCCAGAGCTAATAGAAAACTTATCAAGCTGCAAGTCTCCTCAACAAATGTTAGGGTCTTTAGTAAAGGAAAAACATTTAAAGCATTCAAAAGATGAAAAAGAGATTGTAATGGTTTCAATAATGCCTTGTACAGCTAAAAAGTTTGAGGCCGCAAGGGATGAGTTTATTTCACAAAGTGGACCCGATGTTGATCATGTGATCACCACAATAGAACTAGCTACTATGATAAAAGAGATGGGGCTTGACTTCTCTAAATTGAATGTAGATTCATTTGATTTACCATTTGGTTTTAAAACTGGTGGAGGAGTAATTTTTGGGAACTCTGGTGGAGTTACAGAAGCTGTGTTAAGATTTGCTGGTGACACTTTGAGTGGCAAAGAAGATGAAGAGTATATATACACTAAAGCCAGAGGTAAAGATGGTATAAGAGAATTAGAGCTAGTAGTAAACAATCAAAAATTAAAATTTGCAATTGTTCATGGTTTAGGAAATGCAAAAGAGCTACTTAAACAAGTTGTAAGTGGTGAAAAGAGTTATCACTTTATAGAAGTTATGTCTTGTCCAGGAGGATGTGTAAATGGAGGGGGACAACCAGTTACAAAAGACTTAGACTTCGTAGATAAGAGAGCTAATGGTCTTTATGATAGCGATAAGATGTTGCAACTCCACAAAGCTCAGCAAAACCCTTATATTAAAAATTTATACAAGGATTCACTAGAAGAACCAGGCGGTAAAAAAGCCCATGATCTATTACACACTAAATATCATCATAGAAAAAGAATTAAAGTTTCTGATATTGCTCTAAATGAACATGAAGATAATAAACAACTTTCAGTGACAATTTGTTTTGGAACTAGTTGCTATCTTAAAGGAGCAGAAAGTATCTTCAGAAGTGTAAAAGAGTATGTCGAAAGTAATAGTTTGGAAGACATAGTTAATCTTAAAGCTACTTTCTGTTACGAAAAATGTGAAAAAGGACCTGTAGTAAAAATTGGTGAAAGAATTATTCAAAAGTGCGATGAGAAGAAAGCTTTATTAGAAATCAAGAACTATTTTAGTTAAAAGTAGGGATAATATGACTAAGAAGGAAGCAACAATTACCACGCTTAATGCAAGGTGTAAAGACTGCTACCGTTGCGTTAGAGTTTGTTCAGTAAATGCTATTGGAATTGAGAATAACCAAGCGTATATAGATAATGATAAGTGCGTTTTGTGTGGGACATGTGTGAGAGAGTGCCCTCAAAGTGCAAAGGTTTATCGTAAAGATGGAGAAAAAGTTTTAGAGTTGATAAAAAATAATAAAACCGCTGTTAGTCTTGCTCCATCTTTTAGTGCAATATATGGAGGGGGTTTGTCTAAAAGACTCCCCTCTGCTTTAAGAAAACTAGGATTCAACTACGTGTGTGAAACATCTGAGGGAGCTCAAAAAGTTACTGAAAAAGCCTTGAACTTAGGCGAAAACCTTGGTGGAATATCATCTGCTTGTCCTGTTGTAGTCAGTTATATTCAAAAGTACAAACCACAGCATTTAACCAATCTAATGCCCTTAGTATCTCCCATGATTGCTCATGGTAAAATTCTAAAAGATAGACTTGGTAATGATGTTAAGGTTGTCTTTATAGGCCCATGCATTGCAAAAAAAGCTGAAGCTGAGTTAGAAAGCACTGTAGGAGCAATAGATGCAGTAATAACATTTAGTGAATTAGATGAGCTTTTAGAAGAAAACGGTATAGTTATCAAAGACTGTCCAATTAGCAATTTCGATAATGATCAATATATTGGTCATGCTAAACTATTTGCTCTTCCTGGTGGGATGCTGAAAACTGCTCAAAGAAATGTGGATATTGGGAGTAAGGTAATTCATACTAGTGGCTCTGAAAATATTAAAGAAATTTTTGCAAATAGTGTCAAAGAGTTATCGCCTGAGACTATAGAACCTTTATTTTGCAAACAAGGCTGTATAAATGGTCCTGGTGTAATATCAGAAAAAAATATTTTTAAAAGAAGAGCAGACTTAATTAGGTATGCTTCTTCTCATAAAGAAGTTGCCAAGAAAAGTAGCTTAGAAGAAATCAATTTAGAAACAAAATTTACAGATGAGTTGATTGAAGAGAAGACGGTCTCAGATGATCAGATTCAAGATATTTTCCGGGAAACTGGTAAAAGCAGAAAAGAAATGCGCTTAGATTGTGGTGCTTGCGGATATGATTCATGTTTAGAACAAGCTAAAGCAGTAGTGAGAGGGCTAGCACAAAAGAGTATGTGTATGCCTTATATGAGAAGGTTGGCTGAGAGTAGGACAGATCAAATTATCAAAAATAGCCCAAACGGGATAGTAATAGTAGATGGTAATTTGGAAATATTATCAATCAACCCAGCTTTTATGGAATTTTTTACATGTAATGAATTCATAATTGGGAAACACATATCATATTTAATAGAATCTGATAGTTATGAAAAACTAATAGTTGGAAAAGAAAATAAATTGGAGTCAGTCATAAATCTATATGGTAAAAGATTTCATCAGATATTATATAAATTGCCAAAAGACTCTAATTGTGTTGGGGTATACAGTGATATTACAAGCATTCAGTTAACCAAAAAGAAATTAGTAAATGTAAGGGAGCAAACAATACAGCAAGCTCAAGAGTTACTAGATCATCAAGTAGAAATGTCGCTACAAATAGCCAAGTTTTTAGGAGAAAGCACCGCTAAGGGTGAAGAAATTGTTGAAAGGTTATTAAAAGTCTATGAACAAGAGTAATCCGGAGAATATATATATAGATAATATTACTCAGCAAATCAATAAAAATACCGAAGCTGTTTGTGGAGATTACTCACTAATAAAAAGGACTAGCGAATATACAATATATATTTTGTGTGATGGGATTGGATCTGGCATTAAAGCTAGAATAGCAGCGACAATGTGTGCAAGCAGGATAGAAGCACTTGTTAATGCTAAAATAAATCTTAATGATATCTCTAAAAGAATAGCTGGACTAATGAGTAGAGCGAGAAAAGAAGATATTCCATACTCAACTTTTACTATAATTAAAATACTAAATAATGGCCAGTTTAGTGTATTTTGTTATGAAAATCCCATGCCACTAATGTTAACTGGACAGCAGTGCTTGAACTTGAATACCAATTATTTTACATATGAGACTGAGATAATTGGACAGTCAACAGGAAAGCTTTTTCAAGGGGATGCTTTAATAGCATTTACTGATGGTATTTCACAAGCAGGCTTAGGAAGAGTTCCAGGGTTTGGTTGGGGTAATAAAAATATTTTAGAATATTTAAATCATTTACTACAAAAGCAACTAAGATTTGATAAAATACTTGAATCTGTTTTGATGACAGTAAAGAAGTTGTCTGGTGGTGTTTTTGTAGATGATACAACCGCTACACTACTTATTGCTAGGAAAGCAAGGATATTGAATTTGATTACTGGGCCACCAGAGAGTAAAAGTAATGATCGCAAGATGGTAAAGGATTTTTTAGAAAGCGACGGTGAAAAAATCATTTGTGGATCAACTACAGCAGATATAGTGTCTAAGTATATGAACAAAAAGGTAGAAGTATTAGAAATATCACCTTCCTTTGCAAAACCTCCTCAATATAGCATTGAGGGGATAGATATAGTGTCTGAAGGAGCAGTAACACTGAATCAGGTATATAATCTCATAGAAATAGATCCAGACGCATACGATGAATCCTCTAGTGTTAGTAAGATTGCAAAAAAACTTAGAGCTTCTGATCAGATTAATATATTTTGGGGTTTATCAAGTAATACTGCGCATTCAGATACGTCATTCATTCAAATGGGGATATTAGAGAGAAAAACGATTTTACCACTGCTGATAAGAAAACTTGAAAGACTAGATAAAACAATAAATGTAATGAAGTATTAATAAATTTTACGCAAAGCACAAAAAAGCACAAATTTTTTTGTGCTTTTTTAATTAAATTAAATTTTTAGTTGTATTAATAGCTTCTTATACAATTTAGTGCATTAAAATATTAAATTACATTTTAATGTGTGATATAATTTAAACATAATTAATTCTAAGGGGGATAAATATATGTCACATGGAAAATGCCCAGTTACAGGTAAGACAAGTAAAAAAACTGAAAGTAAAGGAACAACTAATAAAGATTGGTGGCCTAATAGATTAAATTTGAGAATGTTAGATCAAAACTCTGATATAAGAAACCCAATGGATGAAGACTTTGATTATGCTGAAGAGTTTAAAAAATTAGACCTTGAAGCAGTTAAAAATGATTTATATAAATTAATGACAGATTCTAAAGAATGGTGGCCAGCTGATTATGGTCATTATGGACCTTTTTTCATTCGTATGTCCTGGCATCTTGCAGGTACATATCGGATGGGAGATGGACGAGGCGGTGCTAGTGGTGGAAATCAGCGTTTTGCTCCACTGAATAGTTGGCCAGACAATGTTAACCTAGATAAAGCGAGAAGACTGTTATGGCCTATTAAGCAAAAATATGGTAAAAAGATTTCTTGGGCTGACTTAATGATTTTGGCTGGAACTTGTGCTATAGATTCAATGGGATTAGAAACTTTTGGCTTTGCAGGTGGAAGAGAAGATATCTGGGAGCCAGAAGAAGGTGTTTATTGGGGCTCTGAAGAAGAGTGGCTTGGCGGAGAAGAACGGTACTCTGGAGATAGAGACTTGGAAAATCCTTTAGCTGCTGTACAAATGGGATTAATTTATGTTAATCCAGAAGGACCTGATGGTAAACCAAGTGCATTAGGTTCAGCAGTGGATATAAAAGAAACATTTGCTAGAATGGCAATGAATGATGAAGAAACAGTAGCTTTAATTGCTGGTGGACATACGTTTGGTAAGTGCCATGGAGCAGGTCCAGCTGATAATTTAGGAGATGAGCCAGAGGCAGCAGGTATGGAGCAGCAAGGTTTGGGATGGGAAAATAGCTTTGGTACAGGAAAAGGCAGTGACACTATTACAAGTGGAATTGAAGGTCCATGGACGCCTACACCTATAAAATGGGACATGAGCTATTTTGAAACTTTATTTGAAAATGACTGGGATTTAGTTAAAAGCCCTGCTGGTGCTTGGCAGTGGACTCCAGTTGATCCAGAAACAAAGAAAGCTCCTGATGCACATGATCCAGATGCAAAAGTGGCTCCAATGATGATGACTTCTGACTTAGCTTTAAGAATGGATCCTACTTATAGGG
>JBKHBO010000009.1:0-38937 GCA_046542315.1 Clostridia bacterium | reverse complement strand
CATGCCGGGGTGGCGAAATTGGCAGACGCAAGGGACTTAAAATCCCTCGGATAGTAATATCCGTGTCGGTTCGAGTCCGACCTCCGGCACCATTATTATGAGGGCGTAGCTCAGTTGGGAGAGCGCTACCCTGACACGGTAGAGGTCACGCGTTCAAGTCGCGTCGTCCTCACCACTTTAAGCTGCTACGGGCAGCTTTTTTTCATTTCCAGGAGGATTATTCATGGATCAGAAGAAATTTGGGATTCTTATTTTAATAGTCTCTGCTATGAGTTTCGGTACATTAGGGTTGTGGGGTAAACTAGCTTATAACGTAGGTTTAACACCACTTCAACTATTAGCAGCTAGATTCACCTTCTCAAGTATTATTCTTTGGATTGTAGGAATAGTTTTTTTTAGAAAGAAATTGAAAATTACTAAGAACCAATTACTTTTTTTATTTATACAAGGTGGATTTTTATATACTATAACTTCATATGCTTTCTTCTTGTCTTTACAAAGTTTAAAAGTATCTCTAGCAACAATACTTTTCTTTTTGCATCCAATCTATACATACTTTATAATTGCTTTTATTGTTAAGAAAAAAGTCTTATTAAAAAAGTGGATTGCATTATTGATATCTTTAGCTGGTATTATTATGATTGTAGATGTGGCTAGTTTATCTATGAATACATCTACAATAGGTATGGTCTATGCAATATTAGCAGGTCTTTGTTATTCAATTTTTACTGTTAACAATGATGTGAATAATAATGAGATAAGTAGCTTTATATCCACACTTTACATTATCACTTTCTCTGCAGTTGTAGTTAATATTTTGGCCGGACTACAGTTTGAAAGATGGCTAAGTTTCACAACACCTCAGATAGGAGTAGTTGTAGGTATTTCTCTGATAGGTACTATCTTGGGTATTTTGGGATATGTGATCGGCATTAGACTTGTTGGAGCAACTACAGCTTCAGTTCTGTCGGTATTTGAACCAATATCAGGAGTAATTTTAGCATTTTTATTCCTTGATGAATCGATAATACCAATTCAACTGCTTGGTATGAATATAGTTTTAATTGCAGTTTATTTGATAGTTACTGAAAGAAAAATTATCCGAAAAAATTGACATGAAAGAGTCAAATAAGATATAATATAGGTCAGATTGAATATTATAAAAGTAATGCGAAGGACAGTAGCTAAATGTGATTTCTTCAGAGAGATGTCGGTTGGTGGAAGACATTAGATAACGTTTTGCGAACACCACCTTCAAACTGTTTTAGTGAAAGAAAAAGTAACTAAAGCCGGTAACTCCGTTATAGTTTTGAGTGCTAGATTTTTATCTAGAATTAGAGTGGAACCGCGAATAATCGTCTCTTTATAGAGGCGTTTTTTTTATTTAATAACAAATACTTAGGGAGGAATAAAAATGGAAAAAATTATAATTACACTACCAGACGGAACAGAAAAAGAATATGATGCTGGTGTTACACCTTTAGATGTTGCTAATGATATAAGCAAGGGTTTAGGTAGAGCTGCTGTTGCTGCAAAGGTAAATGGGAAAAGTGTAGATTTATATTACGAAATAGAGGAAGATTCAAAAGTAGAAATTATTACTTTAAGAGATGAAGAAGGAATTGACATATTTAGGCATAGTAGTGCTCATATCATGGCACAAGCAATAAAGAATTTATGGCCAGATGCCAAATTAGCCATAGGCCCTTCTATTAAAGATGGATTCTATTATGATATCGATATGGAGCATAGATTAACTCCAGAAGATTTAGAGTTAATAGAGAAAGAAATGAAGAAAATTATTAAAAGTAGAATTACTTTTGAAAGACATGAAGTTAGTAAGGAAGAAGCTATTGAGTTGTTTAAGAAATTAGGCGAAGAATATAAAGTTGAGTTAATTGAAAATCTTCCAGAAGATGCTACAATTAGCTATTATGATCAAGGAGAAGACTTCATTGATTTATGCGCAGGACCGCATATTCCAGATAGTAAAATAGTGAAAGCATACAAACTTATGAATATTGCTGGAGCTTATTGGCGTGGTGATGAAAATAATGCTATGCTTCAGAGAGTTTATGGTACTTCCTGGCCTAAGAAAAGTGAACTAGATGAATATCTGGAAAGACTTGAAGAAGCTAAAAAGAGAGACCATAGAAAACTAGGAAAAGAGCTGGATTTGTTCAGTTTTAATAACGAGATAGCACCAGGATTTCCTTTCTTCCATGGGAAAGGAATGATTCTCAGAAATGAATTGCTAAATTTCTGGAGAGATGTTCATGACAGGTATGGCTATCAAGAAATAAACACACCTTTAATTATGGATAGAAAACTTTGGGAACAAAGCGGCCATTGGGAGAATTATCGTGAAAATATGTACTTTACAGAAATTGATGATAGACCCTTTGCAATTAAACCGATGAATTGCCCCGGAGGAATTCAAGTATATAAAAACAGTATGCATAGTTATAGGGATTTACCGCTAAGAATGAGCGAACTTGGTTTAGTCCATAGACATGAGTTATCAGGAGCATTGCACGGATTAATGAGAGTTAGAGCTTTTACTCAAGATGACGCTCACTTATACATGTTACCTGAACAGATGGAGCAAGAACTAACAAAAGTTATTGAACTAGTTGATGAAATTTATCAAGTATTTGAGTTTAAATATCATTTAGAGTTAAGTACAAAGCCTGAAAATGCTATGGGTGATGACGAAACTTGGGATTATGCAACTGCTACTCTCAAAAAGGTGCTTGATAAACTTGGTGTTGATTATACAATAAATGAAGGAGACGGGGCATTTTATGGTCCAAAAATTGATTTTCATTTAGAGGACTCTATCGGCAGAACTTGGCAATGTGCTACAATACAGCTTGATATGTTGATGCCTGAAAGATTTGAGTTAGAATATGTAGGTGAAGATGGTCAAAAACATAGGCCTGTAATGATTCATAGGACTGCTCTAGGCAGTATCGAAAGATTTATTGGGATATTAGTAGAGCATTATGCAGGAGCCTTTCCAACTTGGCTAGCACCAGTGCAAGTTCAAATAATTCCTGTAACAGACAGAAATAATGCTTACTCGCAAAAAATAGCTAAAGAAATTGCAAAAAATGATATAAGAGTAGAAGTTGATAGTAGAAGTGAAAAAGTAGGATTTAAGATAAGAGAAGCTCAGTTAGCTAAGGTTCCGTTTATGTTAATCATAGGTGATAATGAAGAAGAAGCAGGTAATGTGTCAGTTAGATTAAGAACTGATGGAGATATTGGATCAAAGGAATTAGAAGAATTAATTGAGTTAGTAAGAAAAGATATAGATGAAAAGATAAATGAAAGATAATCCATAATACTTGACCAAGTCATGTGATTATGGTAAGATTCATATGTTAAGTTTTGATAAGTAGAGGCCACCGCTTCTCACCTTATGAGAGAATTATAGGGTTATACAAAACGCTTAATAACATTTATGCGTAATTAACCAGGTGGCCATGCCATCTGGTTTTTTAATATTTTAGGAGGTGTATATTATTAGCCGCGAATTGCTTATTAATGAGCAGATTGATGCAAAAAAAGTTCGATTAATTGGTTCTGATGGAGAACAAATTGGGATAGTTCCATTGGAAAATGCTTTGGATAGAGCTGCAGCTGAAAGATTAGATTTAGCACTTGTTTCACCACAAGCTAATCCCCCTGTTTGTAAGATTATGAATTATGGAAAATATAAGTATGAACAGAGTAAAAGAGAACGTGAAGCTAGAAAGAAACAGCACGTTGTAAATTTGAAAGAAATTAGAATGTCTCCAACAATTGAAGAACATGATTTAAACACAAAAGCAAGACATGCAATTAAATTTCTAGAAAATGGAGATAAAGTAAAAGTAACAATTAGATTTAGAGGACGACAAATTGTCCATAGTGAGCTTGGAAAACAAGTATTACAAGATATGGGCGAAAGGTTATCAGATTATGGTAAGCGTGATACTGGCGTTCAAATGGAAGGTCGTCACATGAGCGTAATTTATAGTCCTCATCAAAATAAGGGAGAGTAATAATAATGCCAAAGATGAAAACACATCGCGGGGCTGCAAAAAGAATGAAAGTTACTGCGAATAAAAAAGTAAAAAGACATAAAGCATACTCAAATCACAGAGCTATGCGTAAGAGTTTAAGACAAAGAAAACAGCTTCAAAAGAGCACTTTAGTTCATGAGAGTAATATGAAAAAAGTTAAGTGCCTACTGCCATATGAGTTTTAGAAGGAATTAGGAGGTAACTAACATGGCTAAAGTAAGAAAATCAGTACCATCAAGGAACAGACGAAGAAAAATACTTAAAGCAGCTAAAGGTTTTAGAGGCTCAAGAAGTAGACATTTTAGAGTAGCTAAACAAGCTGTAATAAGAGCACAAACAAATGCTTATAGAGATAGAAAGCGTAAAAAGAGAGATTTTAGAAAACTATGGATTACAAGAATTAATGCAGCTGCAAGAAATAATGATATGTCATATAACAGATTTATGCATGGACTTAAGCTTGCAAATGTTAATATAAATAGAAAAATGCTTTCAGAAATGGCTGTAAATGACAAGGATGCATTTGCTGAATTAGTTCAGATGTCTAAGCAAGCATTAGATAATTAAGGTCCAGATTTCTGGACCTTTTCTGTTTAGAAGGAGTAAATCATGAAAATTAGAAAAGCAAAAGTTAGTGATTCAAGACAAATAGCAAATATTCATGTTAAGACATGGCAATCAGCTTACAAGTATATTGTAGACAGAAAATATCTTAAAAATTTGAGTGTTAAAAGATCAGCAAAAGTAAACAAGAAAAACATTAGAGACCCAAATATTATATCTTTAGTAGCAGAAAATGATTGTCAACAGATTGTCGGGTTCTTGTTTGGTGGAGAAAATCGTTACAAAAATTTAGCACATGATTATCAAGGAGAAATTTATGGTATTTACATTTTAGAAGAATATTCCCGCCAAGGTTTAGGTAAAATGTTGATTAAAGAATTTTTCTCAATTCTAAAGCAAAAAAAGATTTATAGCGTACATGTCATGTTTTTAGCTGGAAATGAAGCTGAACACTTTTATTACAGCTTAGGAGCTCGTTATGTGACAAGTACTGATTATGAAATTGGTGGTCAAGTATACATGGTACATAGTTATGGTTGGCAAGACATTTCACTTTTAAACATTTAAACTTAATGTTATAATTATGAAAATTGTTGATTAAGTTGTAAGAGGAGATAAATATGAGTTATAAAGAATCTAATTTAGTAAGAAACCAAAGAAAAGAGAAATTTTTGTCTAATATGAAACCAACACAAATTCTTGCTTTAGGATTTGCAGTTCTCATATTAGTAGGAGCAATTCTCTTAACTCTTCCTATATCAGCTCAAGTTGGTAGAGTCTCTTTTATAGACGCTCTCTTTACCTCTACATCAGCAGTTTGTGTTACAGGTTTAATTGTTGTAAACACAAAAGAAGTATATAGTACTTTTGGACATTTTATAATTATGCTATTAATTCAATTTGGTGGCCTTGGTATTATGACTATGGCAACGATGGTTGTTTTAGCTATTGGTAGAAAAATATCTTTAAAAGATAAATTATTAATGCAGGAAGCATTAAATACTTTCTCGCTAAAAGGATTATCAAGATTAGTTATTTTGATTGTAAGAACAACATTGATAATTGAAGGAATAGCTGCTTTGATTTTAACTTTTAGATTCTTACCTGAATATGGTATGCCTAATGCTTTAGGTTTAGGCATGTTCCATTCTGTTTCTGCTTTCTGTAATGCAGGATTTGATCTTTTTGGTGATAGTTTAGTTAGATTTGTTAATGATCCTGTAATCAATTTAGTAATAACTAGCTTAATCATTTTAGGAGGAATAGGATTTTCTGTGATGATGGATGTTTTCTACTATAGAGAAGATAAATCACTATCTTTACATACTAAAATAGTATTAACATCTACAATTGTTTTATTAGTTTTTGGAAGTGTTGTTTTCTTTACATTGGAATATTCAAATCCTGAGACAATGGGACAATTGAGTATCGGTGGCAAAGCTCTTTCTTCATACTTTTTATCAGTTACACCAAGGACTGCTGGATTTAATACAGTGGATACAGGTAGTCTTACAACAGCGACTTTATTCATAGTAATTATTTTAATGTTTGTTGGAGCTTCTCCAGGTAGTACAGCAGGTGGAGTTAAGAATACAACTATGAGTGTAATAATGTTATCAGTAATAGCTACGATAACTAATAAAGAGGATACAAATATATTTGGAAGAAAGTTGCCAAAAGATGTTATCCGGAGAGCTTTTGCAATAGTATTTATAGCTGCTTTATGGGTTATGTTAGCCATTATAATTCTCTCCATAACAGAGGGTATGGAATTTATGGATGTAGTTTTTGAAGTAGTATCTGCTTTTGGAACAGTTGGGCTAAGCACTGGAGTTACAGGAGCACTGACTTTTATTGGAAAGATTGTAATAATAGTAACTATGTTCATAGGAAGATTAGGCCCTATGACATTAGCAGTAGCCTTTGCTCGCCAATCAGATAGACAAATTGTTAAGTATCCTGAAGAACAGATAGTGGTTGGTTGATATGTTAAAGATAACTAGTTCAAGCAATAATATGTATAAAGAATTAAAAAAAATTGCTCAATCATCGTCACAAAGACGTAAGATGAATATTTACATAGTAGAAGGAATAACAATTGTTCAAGAGGCAATTATGAGCTCACAGAGCATACTTAGACTAGTAGTTAATGATCAAGGATTGGATAAATTACAAAAACTTGACCCGCCTAGTAATATTGAAGTAATAATCTTGAGTGATTCGTTGTTTAATTCTGTATCAGACACTGTAAACTCTCAGGGGATAATAGCTTTGGTGAATATAAAGGAATATGATTTAGACTGTATAAATTTTAAGAGAGCTCTGATAATAGACCAATTACAGGATCCAGGAAATTTGGGGACACTTATTAGGAGTGCTGATGCTTTTAATTTTGATTTAGTGATAAGTTTAAAAGGAAGTTGCGATATATATAATCCAAAAACTGTTAGAAGCACTATGGGAAGTTTATTCCATATCCCTATAGTTAAAGATATAAGCAGTGTTGAGGCATATGAATTTTTAATAACTAAGAAAGCTAAGATTTATTCGACAAGTTTAGATGAGAGCTCAATTGAGATAGACAAAATTGATATAATAATGCCATTTGCAATAGTGATAGGTAATGAATCAAAAGGAGTAAGTAAGTTTTGGGATGATAATTCAGATCATAATATTATTATACCAATGAAGGGAAAAGCGGAATCATTGAATGCTGGAGTTGCAGGCAGTATTGTAATGTATCAGTTTTCTTGTCTAGATTAAGCAAATGTGATAAAATCATTATATAAAAAGTACATAATATAAAACTTTGAAGAGGACTAATAATTATAAAATTGCAGCCAGGGAAAGATTAGCTTAGACTGAAACTATTCTTATGTTCACTTTATAATGAATTCACCTCTGAGTGAAATGCTGAAACTATAAAAATACTAGTAGGCATTTACGGTAATTATACCGTTATTTTGATGAGTTGGCCTGTAAAAAAGCAAGCTGGGTGGTACCGCGATACTGTTTTCGTCCCTGCACGGAAACGGTTTTTTAATTTTAAATAGAAAATTAAGTAATAATTTAAATTGATAGTATCTAATAGACTGTAAAAGTAATATTTTTGAGGAGGCAATTTAATGAAAGAGAAATTAGAACAAATTAGAGACTCTGCTTTACTTAAGTTAAGTAAAGCTAATGATCTAGAAGATCTTGAAACACTACGTATAAAGTATTTAAGTAAAAAAGGTGAGTTAAGACAACTATTATCTAAAATGGGCGATATAGAGCCAAAAGAAAGACCTATAATTGGGAAATTAGCTAACAATATTCAAAGAGAGATTGAAGAAGTTTATAAAAGTAAGCAAAGTCAATTAAAAGAATTGCAAAAGCAGAAGATGTTAGAGAATGAAGAGATAGACGTTACTATTCCCGGAAGGAAAAGTCTTGTAGGACATCAGCATCCTCTTAATATGATTTATGATGAGATAGTTGATATTTTTGTCAGTATGGGTTTTGAAGTTAAAGAAGGTCGCGAAATTGAGTCAGATTACTACAATTTCGAAGCTTTAAATATACCCAAAGATCACCCTGCTAGAGATATGCAAGACACATTTTATATAAGTGAAGATGTAGTTTTAAGAACACATACATCACCAATGCAAATTCATACAATGGAAGAAAAGAAATCTAATGAACCTGTGAAGATAGTTTGTCCAGGTAGAGTATATAGACGAGATGATGATGCAACACATACACCTATGTTTCATCAAATAGAAGGACTAGTAGTCGGGAAAAATATATCCTTATCAGACTTAAAAGGAACATTAGAAGTGTTTTTCCAGATAATGTTTGGAGAGAATACTGAAGTAAGGTTAAGACCAAGCTATTTTCCTTTTACAGAGCCAAGTGCAGAAGTAGATATAACTTGTGTTTTCTGTAAAGGCAAAGGATGTAATGTTTGTAAAAATACTGGTTGGATTGAAGTTTTAGGAGCAGGTATGGTTCACCCTAATGTGTTGAAAAATGTGGGATATGATCCAGAAGTAGTTTCAGGATTTGCATTTGGGATGGGTATTGACAGAATGACAATGTTGAAACTTGAAATTAACGATCTGAGACTACTCTTTACTAATGATGTTAAAATGATAAAACAATTTTAGGGGTGATAAAATGTTAATGTCTTATACATGGATAAAAAATTATGTTGATATAGATGTGGATGCTTACAAGCTGGGAGATATGTTAACAAATGCTGGTGTCATAGTAGATAATGTACATGATCTGAATGAGGGACTAAATAACTGTGTGGTAGGAAAACTTATAGATGTTTCAAAACATAAAGATAGCGACAGATTATATATTTGTAAAGTTGACGTAGGTAATGAAACCTTACAGATTGTAACTGCTGCTGAAAATGTAAAATCAGGACAGCTTGTCCCAGTTGCTAAGGTAGGTGCTAAATTACCTAATGGACTAAGAATTAAGAAAACAAACCTTAGAGGTATAGATTCGTGTGGAATGTTAATCTCTTTAGAAGAATTAAATTATGACGTAAAAGTAATGCAACCAGAAGAAAAAGAAGGTATATTTATCTTTCCACCTAACAGTGTGTCTATTGGTCAAGAGGTTAGTAGTGCGCTAGGAATGGATGACTTTTTGTTGGAACTTGATTTAACACCAAATAGAGCAGATTGTAGCTCTTTATTTGGTATGGCAATTGAAGTAGCTGCTTTATTAAATGAAGAAGTTAAATTGCCTAAATACAAAATAAGTGAAAATGACAAACAAGATTTATCTATATCTATTGAAGATAAAGATCTTTGCTCACAGTACTATGGCATAGTACTGACTTTAGAAAACAATACACAGTCTCCTTTGTGGTTGCAAAACAGATTAAGAAATGCTTCACTGAGACCAATTAGTTTGGTTGTAGACATAGCAAATTATGTGATGCTGGAGACAGGACAACCATTACATACATTTGACTTTGATAGAATTAGTGAAGGAAAAATTATTGTCAGAAGAGCAAAAGAAGGAGAAGTAATAAAAACCTTAGATGAGAAAGATAGAAAGGTAGTTAATGAAGACCTTTTAATAACAGATCCAGAAAAGGCTGTGGGTATAGCAGGAGTAATGGGTGGATTTAATAGCGAAATTACAAATAGTACTAAAAGAATATTATTAGAATCTGCTATATTCAATAGAGAAAGTATTAGAAGAACTTCGAGAAGATTAAATATTTTCAGTGAAGCTGCATCAAGGTTTTCTAAAGGACTAGGACCAGAATTGAGTAAACTTGCACTTGAAAGGTTTATTCAGCTATATGAAGAACTCAATGTTGGAAAAGTAGTCTCTAATATCGTTAGAGCAGGAGAAGACCCATACCTTTATAAAACAATCAAACTTAGACCTAATAAAGTAAGTAATTTGGCTGGACAAGATATTAAAATTTCAAACATGAGTAACTACCTAGTAAGACTAGGTTTTAATGTAAAAATGAAAGATGATATTTTTGAAGTAGAAGTTCCTTCTAGAAGAATAGATATAATTGAGGAAATTGATTTAGTTGAAGAAGTGTTAAGAATGGAAGGTTTTTCTGGAATTAAATCAACTCAACCAGATTTAACACTTCACGGAAATCTTCCTGAGAATGTACAAAGCAGAAGAAATATTAAGGAGATTTTAAGAGCCAGTGGAGCTAGTGAAGCTGTCAACTATTCCTTTCATAGCCCGGAAGAAATAGAAACTTTGAAATTAACAGATAATCATGGTGTGGATAAATCTGTTTTAATAGACAACCCTATATCTTCAAAGTTAAGTGTCATGAGAACAACATTGCTGCCTGGATTGGTAAGCAATGTAAAATATAATCTCAATAGACAAGTTAAGGGGATTCTTTTAGCCGAATTTGGTACTGTATTTCTTCCTAAAGAAAAAAGTTTGCCGATTGAACATGAAATGTTTGGAATAATTGCAGCTGGTGTAAAGAATGATGAGTCGTGGTTCAATAAGGAGATATCAGAGTATGACTTCTTTGATGTTAAAGGAATAATTGAAACTGTATTTCACAGGTTAAACATTGAAGTGAAATATGAGAAGTTAAAAAAAGAGTATCTTCATCCAGGCAGAGCTGCAACTATTATCTCAAATAATCAAAAGATTGGATATTTAGGAGAACTTCATCCTGACGTTGTTCATGATTTAGGACTTGAAGCTAATGTTAGAATTATATATGCAGAAATAAACCACGATTTATTAATGAAGTTAAAAACAGAAAATTTGTATGAGCCAATTAGTCAATTTCCAAATGTCGAAAGAGATTTAGCGATTGTCATTAATAAAGATATTTCTATTGCTCGGATAATTGCAGAAATTAAAAATTGTGATCAAAAGCTTCTTAAAGAGGTTGAACTATTTGACTTATATGAAGGAAAACAAGTAGATGAAGGATATAAAAGCTGTGCTTTTAGGTTAATATTTGAAGACAAATCAAAAACTTTAAAAGCAGCAGAAATTAATAAAAGAGTGGATAAAATTATAGAAACTTTAGAAAATAAATTCCAAGCTGTTTTGAGGTAAGTGGACTAGTTTTATTGTCTTTGATATAATGAGATATATAATATTGTAAATGGGGGATATTATGGCAGATAATAAGAAATTAAATACTAAAGTTGAAGTAGAAATATATGGTCAAAAATATAGTTTAAAAGGCCCTTTGGGAGAAGAAAAGATTAAAAAATTAGCAAAAGAGTTAGATAGTATAATGAGTGAAGTAGCTGCCACTGCTCCCCATTTGGCTACTCATCAGATAGCTGTTTTAGTTGCATTAAGACTGTTGAATGACTATAATGAGCTAAAACAAGAGTATGAGAAAGGCTTTCAATTAGCTTTGTTTAAAGATAATGAAAGTGATATCTTTTAGATTATTTAATGAAGGAGCTGATTTTATTTCAGCTCTTTTTTTAGTGCAAGGAGGATGTATATATTGGATAGAAAATCGTTAAATAAAATTGAATTTAATAAAATAATAGATATGTTAAGAGAATACATAACTAGTCAATTAGGTGATGACTTATTAAGTCAGATGAGATTTTACTATGAAAAAGAAAAAATTGAATATCAACAAGAAGCTACAAGTGAAGCAAGGTACTTAATTACAATCGCTAATTTAAGCATAACAGGTTTATCAGATATTAGGACTACTTTACAACAAGTAGAAATTAAGTCTACACCAAGTTTAGAAAGCTTTGTGGAACTGTTTCAAACAATTGATTGTTACCAAAAAAGTGTTAAGATTATTAGTAAACACAAGGCATCCGTGCCTCTTATAGGAACTATTTTTTCAAACTCGCCTAATTTGACAGATTTATCAGATTATTTAAAGAGGTGCGTTAGTCCTGAGGGATATATTTTAGATAATGCTACTCCTACACTAAAGAGTGTAAGGAGGCAGATACTAAATAAAGAAGTAGAGATTAGGAGAAAGTTAGATAGCATAATACAATCTAATGCGATGGATACTTACTTGCAGGAGAAACTAGTTACAACTAGGCAAGGTAAATATGTTATCCCAGTTAAATATGAACATAGGAGTAAAGTCCCAGGTATAATTCATGACCAATCTTCAAGTGGAGCTACTCTTTTTATAGAACCACAAGTAGTGGTTGAGATGAGCAATCAATTAAGAATGCTTAAGCAAGATGAAAGAAAAGAAATCGATAGAATACTTAGAGATCTCACCTTGCAGTGCTATGATCAGATAAGCGACTTAGAATTCCTAGTCGAAGTAATGGGGGTTTTAGACTTTCTATTAGCAAGAGGACACCTTAGTATTAAATTGAATGCAGTAGAACCTAAAATTAACATTAAAAAAGTTATAAATTTAAAAAATGCAAGACATCCACTAATCCCTAATAATGAAGTAGTTCCGGTAAGTGTAAAGATTGGAGACGAATATCAATCTTTAGTTATTACAGGACCAAATACAGGAGGAAAAACTGTTACATTAAAATTAATAGGACTTTGTCAGGCTATGGGGCAACTAGGCCTACACATACCAGCTGGTATTAATTCAGAAATATCTATTTTTGACAATATACTAGCAGATATAGGGGACGAGCAAAGTATCGAGCAAAGCTTGAGCACTTTTTCTTCACATATGAAGAATATAATTCGCTTACTTGATATAGCTACAAGAGATTCTCTTGTGCTCTTAGATGAATTAGGAGCAGGAACAGATCCTGTTGAAGGTGCTGCTTTAGCTATGTCTATTATAGATAATTTGCTAGAACTAGGATCAATCTCAATTTCTACTACTCATTATAGTGAATTAAAAGTGTATGCATATAATCATCCTAAGTTAATAAATGGTTCTGTAGAGTTTGATGTTGAAACACTTAGCCCCACTTATAAATTGTCTTTAGGAACTCCTGGGAAGTCAAATGCATTTTTAATATCTGAAAAATTGGGGTTACCAAAATCAATCATTAATAAAGCAACTGATTTTTTAAGTTCTGAGCAAAGAAATGTTGAGGCTTTAATAAAAGATTTAGAAAGAGATAGAAAAAACGCAGAGGATAAATTAGCAGAAGCAAAAATAATCTACCAGAAAAACCTTTCCCAAAAACAAGAGTTAGAGAAAAAATTGAGTGAATTAAAAAATGAGAAAAAAGAAATTAAAAGAAAAGCTAATGCATTAGCAAAAGAGGAAGTAAATTTATTAAAAGAAGAATTAGAAGAAACGATTGAGATTTTAAAATCTCATATTGAGAATCAAAAATTTGAGAGTGAAGAAATAGAAAATCTCATAAGAGAGGCTAGAAAAACTTTTCAGTCAAAAGAAGAATTGTTAAAAGAAGAGTCGGAATCTTTTAGAGAAAAGTTATTTAAAAAAGACAATATAAAACCTTCAAAGCATGATGACTTAACCCTAGAGGTTGGAGATAATGTGTACCACAAACAATGGCAACGTGAAGGGTATGTTGTTGATATTAGTAGTGATGGCAAAGAAGTTCAAGTACAGTGTGGTCAACTAAAATTCTGGTCTGATATAAACTTAGTTGAGCCCAGAGAAAAGGAAGAGACCAAGGCTAGGCGTACTTCATCAGTATCAAAAAATAGTAAAAATGTTCCTCTAGAATTAGATATTAGAGGGAACACTATGATTGAAGCTGAATCAATTATTGATAAATATATTGATAATGCCATATTAAACGGAAGAAGTGAAATTACTATAATTCATGGAAAGGGCACTGGCGCTTTAAGAAAGGGAGTACACGAACTATTAGAGGATCATCCTAATATTGATGAGTTTAGACTTGGAAAGCACGATGAAGGAGGACATGGTGTTTCTGTAGCTAAGTTAAAATAATCTCATTTAAAAAAGTAAGCTTAAAATAAGCTTATAGACACTAGGTATAATGATACCCTATTACTTCTTTATGTTATAGAATTTGAATATTTAAAAAGTCTCAAATTAGATTTGAAATCTGATTTGAGACTTTTATTTATCAATGCTCTATAAGCTTATAAATTGACTCTGATAATATTATTGCCCTCCTGGGTTGTCATCTTCATCATCCTCAGTAGGATCATCAGGGTTTTCTGTTTCATCTGTGGGTTCTTCTTCGTCTGGCTCTTCAGGATCTAATGGCTCATCTTCACCTGGTTCTTCTTCCTCGGGTTCTTCCGGATAGATTATTTCGCCATCTTCTCCAACGATAGCACCACCGGGCAAATGAACATCACAGTATTCACTAGGGATCTCCCAAATATGATCAAGTGGTTTATCTAAGGTATTTCCACGTTCATCCTCTGTATCATAGGGTTCTTCTCTAGTAAATCTATAACGGACAACTCTGCTTGAAGCAGGGCAATTTTCGTTTGCTAATAAACTAGAATCTGAACATATTACAACTTCCTTAAAGAAATCATCTCTTTCAGTAGGTTCAGTACCATCAACAAAAATTTCTTCATATACAAATTCACTAGGAGTATAAGGTCCTGGCAACATTCCTGTCTTTGAACTAATATTTATAGGACCAACTATATTAGATGGTCGTTCAAAGCTGTTCTTAGGCTGTTCAATAGCCTTTAAAGTATTACTCATCATAGTAGACCAAAGTGTAGCTGGCCATTGACTTCCTGTTAAGCGATTTCTCTCTTGCCACTTTCTATCGCTTATTGGAATGTTAATGTTTCCACCTGACGCAGGAGGATATGGATATCTGTCGTGGCCTATCCAAACTCCACCGACGTAATCCGGAGTATACCCAATAAACCATGTGTACTGTGATCCTTGAGATGTTCCTGTTTTACCTGCAGATTGCCATTCCATAGATCTTGTGGAAGAGTATCTATCTACTACATCTCTTAATATATCAGTCATAATATATGCAGAGTCCTTTTGCATAACAGTTTTCTTTAAGGTGTTTGATTCATATAATATGTTACCATCACTATCAGTTATCTTTCTAATATAAGTATTTTCCCATTCTCCATCGTTGTTTTGTTCTGCTGTTAAAACTCCTTCATTTGAAAAAACTCCAAATGCTCTAACCATCTCCTCCAAGGTCATTTCTGTACTGCCTAAAGCAGAAGAAGGATATGGATTAATCTGAGAATTAATACCAAGCTGATAAGCAAAATTAATTGCATTTTCAATTCCTACATCTAAAAAAGTTTTAACTGCTGGAATATTAAGTGAACGTACCAAAGCTGTACGAACAGTTACTAATCCTAAGAAGTTCTTATGATAATTTTGAGGTCTATAGACTCCGCTTCCACTTTGAAAAGAGACTGGTGCATCATCGATAACTGTTCCCGCAGTATAACCATAGCGCTCTATAGCTGCTGCATAATCTATTACTGGTTTAACTGAGGAACCTGTAGTAACAGGAGATTGTGCATATCTTTTCAACCCGTTTTTATCAACGTTTCTATCTCCTACTGCTGCTTTTACTTCTCCAGTGGTTGGGTCTATTATCATTGCGGCCACTTGCGGACCCATTGTGCCATCAGCTTCTTCTTCTCCTAATCCTTCCATAACATCTACAACAGACTCTTCTAGAGCAGTTTGCATATCTCTATTAAGTGTTGTATAAATATGAAGTCCTCCATAAAAGACTAAAGTATCAGCTTCAGTATCATCCTGAGCTAAACCTACTTCAATTAATTTATCTTTGGCTACTTCTTTTGCATGCCAAGTATATTGTGGATGTGGTTGGGACACTTTTCGTGATGAGCCAGCTGTAACTATCTCAGATTCTTTAGCATTAGTTGCTTCTTCTTCAGTTATATATTCCAATTCTAACATTTTGTTAATTACAGTATTTCTTCTCTTTAAAGCAGCATCATAATTATTATATGGTGAATAAGGATTCGGAGTTTGAATTAAGCCTGCTAACATGGCAGACTCCGCTAAATCTAACTCAGAAACATCTTTGCCAAAATACATTAAACTGGCAGCTTGAACTCCATGAGCATAATGTCCCAAAAAAACTCTATTAAGATACATTTGTAGAATTTCCTCTTTAGTATACATTCTTTCAAGTTGTATTGCTAACCACTGCTCTTGTAACTTTCTTTCCATTGTCCTTGCAGGAGTTAATATAGAATTTTTTAGTAACTGCTGGGTTATTGTACTTCCACCCTCTAATCTTTGACCAGTTACAGTTTTATATGCAGCTCTCATAATCGCTCTTAAATCAATTCCAGGATGGTCCCAATAACGTTCATCCTCAATAGCGATGAATGCATCAATTAAGTGTTTAGGAATCTCGTTATATTCTACTAATCTTCGATCTTCTTCACCATGCAAATTAGCATATTGGTCATCATTGTCATCATAAACAAAGGATGTTTCTACAGGTCTTAATTGATTAGGATTAATTTCAGGTGCAGCTGAAATTACTTTATATGCATACCCCAGAGCAGCAATCCCAGAAATTATAGCTAAAATAATTATAGTGATTAGTATTCTTTTAAAAATTATAAAAGCTTTAGATTTACCGTTTTTCTTTTTAGAATTTTTTCGTTTATTTGAATTTTGTTTTTTTACAACTTTTGTTTTATCATCCAAGATAATACCTCCTATATCGGATACTACTAAATATTATAACATATTTGATTATTATTTCATTTATTTAATCATTTTGAACTTCATTTTTTATTAACTCTATTAAACCCTCTGGATTTTCACTTACCAGTAATTTACCGTGTAAGTCTACTATGCAATTAGAAAAGCATAATCCACATTCACCAAGACATCTAGTAGTTGAAATTTTAAATTCCTTAGTTAGATTATCTTTCGCATAATCTAACACTTTTTTAGTACCTAGTTCTAAGTTTTGCTCACAAAAAGTCATCTTTTTCATTTTTATAAAATATGCCTCCATTTAATAAGTATGTTATAATAACACTGTAACAATATATAACTATTTAAGGAGGAAATCAATGAGTAACTATCTAATAGTACTAAACAAAGATGAAGCAACTGTTTCATTTATTGATGCAAAAGCACAACAGACAGTTAAAAAAATTGATGTAGATATAAACCCACATGAAGTAGCAATCTCTCCTGACAAAAAGCTTTCTTATGTTACAAATGCTGGTGGAAATACTGTTTCCGTTATTGACAACATAAAGATGGAGGAAATAGAGAGAATTAATCATAAAGACTTTAAATTTCCACATGGCGTAGGAGTAAGTAAAGACGGAGAAAAGTTATTTATTACAGCTACATATTCAGATAAAACATTTGTTATTAATACTAAATCTTTTGAGTTTGAGAAAGTTATTGATACATATCAAAGTAAGACACATATGATATATTTTGATAGAAATAAAGAGAAGATTTTTATACCAAATATTGGATCAAATAATATAACAGTTTTTGATGTTGCTAAAGAAGAGGTAATTGATCATTTTCCAGTTGGGAATGGTCCAGAAGGAGCAGCAGTAGATAAAAATAATAAATTATTATACGTTGCAAACCAACATGATAATATTGTAGCAATCTATGATTTAGAAGATTATTCACTAAAAAAGGAGATTAAGGTTGGTACTTTACCGATTAGATTAGTTTTTAGTCCTGATGGCAAATGGGTTTATGTGCCTAATAGGGAATCTGGAGATTTATCAATAATTGATACAGAAATTGAGAGTGAAGTTAAGAGAATTAGAGTAGGAGTATGGCCTGGTGGAACGGTATTCAATACAGATGGCACTAAAGCATATGTTGCAAATAATAAAACCAACGATATATCGGTAATTGATGTAGCAACACATAAAGAGATTGGAAGAATAGATGCAGGTATCCATCCAGATGGAATCGCGTATCTTGACACAACAAATGCATAAGATAAGAAGAGCAGAAAGACAGATGAGTCTTTCTGCTTCTTGGAATTTTTTAGAAAAAGAGGATGTTATAAGAATAGGGGTATGTGACGATAATCTTCCTTACATCATCCCAGTTAACTTTGTTTTATATGAAGGGATGATATGCTTTCATTCTGCTTTAGAAGGTAGAAAGGTTAATCTTTTTAATACGGAAGCAGAGGTATTTGTAGAAGCTGATAAAATGATTAGAGTTAAAGAATCAAAAAGAGGTTGTAGCTTTAGTTGCTACTATCAAAGTCTCATGATTACTGGAGTATTACGCAAAGTTTTAGAGGAAGAAGAAAAAGTATCCATACTTAATGCTTTAGTAGAAAAATATGCGACAGAGGAATTCTCGAAAGTAACTGTTGATGACTCAAAAAGAGTTTTAGTTTATTGTATAAAAGTAAAGGATATTACAGGCAAAGAATTATTGCCTGATAATTAAAGGAGGAGTTTTTTTGAGAACACTTGCTGCAGACCCTAATTCAAGAGAAAATTTTGTTTTATCTTATAAAATTGCTTCAATGTTAGTAAAGAGACATCATTTGAAAAATAGGCTAAGATTATTAAGTTATATTGATAAAACTCAAGGATATTATACTATTTACTTATCACAAGACCCTGCTAGTCCATTAAGCACTTCGTTTGGTTTTTTTAATGTTTCATTAGGTAATTTTAGATCTATGTCTGATAATGAACTATATTATTATTTTAATGACTATAAAGATGGGGTAAGTGAAACAGAAATTGTAGAAAAAATAGAAAGCATGATTAATTTATCCTATAGTAAAGGTGATGAAACTCCAGAAGATAATGATTACTTCAAGTGTATAGATTTAGTCAGTAAAATTGCACAAGCAATGTTGGGTAGAGAAAATGGTTTTGCAATAGAAAATGAAATCTGTCCTTTCATTGGTCCTTACAGTAGAGTGCCAGATAATCAACTTTGGTTTGAGCTGCAAGAAATAACAGGTAAAGAACATCAACAAAGATGTAATTATGATTACTTTGTAGTTGGAACAGGCGTGCCTGGGGGGCCAGTTTATAGAGCATGGGCATTTCTATCTAATGAAGGAACTTTATATTTAAGAGATAATGATAGTATTAATATATTAGAAGATGATTATAATTTTGAAGATATTTTAGATAAAATATTAAGTTTGGATAAGTAAAAAAGTTTGTTTAAGATTTAAGCAGGTGAAATAATGATAGTTGTTATGAGAGTTGACGCTACTAGTGAAGATGTAGAAAAAGTAAAGAAGGCTTTAGATCAAAATAAAGTTTTCTATAGTGAATCAAAAACCGTCTCAAGAGTTATATTATCTTTAGCCATTAATCAAAATGAGATAGAACAACTTTCTTTAGCTAATTTTAAAGGGGTAGAATATTTGACTTCAGAATGGTCAAATTTACCTTTAGCAGGTATAAATAGTGAAGAGAAAGTAATTCATACTGCAGCTGGATTTAACTTTAATAATAAAGAATTTTTAGTTATAGCTGGTCCTTGTTCAGTTGAGTCTAAACCCCAACTTTTTAAGATAGCGGAAAAAGTGAAAAGTTCAGGAGCAAATTTTTTAAGAGGTGGTGCATTTAAGCCAAGAACATCACCCTATAGTTTTCAGGGTTTAGGAGTTGATGGTTACAAATATCTTTATGAAGCCAGTAAAAAATATAATCTTCCAGTTGTAAGCGAGGTTATGTCTATAAAACAAATTGAACTAGCGTATGATTATATAGATGTATTTCAAGTTGGAGCAAGAAATATGTATAATTACGAACTACTAAAAGAACTAGGCAAGTTAGATAAACCTATAGTTTTAAAAAGATCTTTCTCAGCAACTATTGATGAGTGGTTGAATGCAGCTGAGTATATTTTGAAAGAGGGCAATAGTGAAATTATTTTATGTGAAAGAGGCATTAGAACTTTTAGTAAAGAAGCAAGAAATACCTTAGATATAAACGCAATCCCTATACTTAAAAAGAGAACACATCTTCCAATTATTGTGGACCCAAGTCATTCTACTGGACACTGGTGGATGGTTGAGTCAATGAGCTTAGCAGCATTAGCTGCAGGAGCTGATGGTATAATTGTAGAAGTTCATAATAATCCAAAAAATGCCTTGTCAGATGGTAATCAATCATTAAAAACTGATAGATTTAGTGATTTAATGCATAAAATTAAAAAAATGAGTGAAATTTTAGAATAGATATTATTTGTTGAAGAGGTTAAAATTAAAGTGTAGAATATGTAGTGAGTAAATTTAAGGAGGTCATTGAATGAAAACAGCTATTGTAGGTGGAAAACTATATACAATAACAAATGGTGTCATAGAGAATGGCACAGTTATAGTTGAAGATGGAAAGATTTTAGATATTGGGACTGATATAGAAGTTCCATCAGATGCTAAAGTTATCGATGCGAAAGGTAAAAGTGTAACGCCAGGTTTAATTGATGCGCATAGCCATATTTGTTTATGGGGTGAGCCCAATGTTCCTATGGTAATGGATTTTAATGAAACAACTGATCCAATAACTGCAGAGGTTAGAGGAATGGACTCAATCAATCCACAAGACCCTGCTGTTAAGTTAGTAAGAGAACATGGTGTCACTTCTGTTTATACTGGACCTGGATCTGCTAATATAATAGGAGGAACAGGAGTAGCAATTAAATTGCGTGGTAAGACTGTTGAAGAAATGATGTATCCAGGAACAGAAGGTATGAAAATGGCTCTAGGAGAAAATCCTAAAAGAGTGTATGGCGAGAGAAAGAAAGAGCCTGCAACAAGAATGGGTAACGCAGCAGTTTTAAGAAAAGCTTTAATTAAAGCACAAAATTATTTGAATAAGATTGAACATGCGAAAAAAGAAGACAAACCTCTTCCAGATAGAGACTTGCAATTAGAGATGATTGGTAAGGTTTTAAATAAAGAATTAGTAGCTAGAATTCACGCTCACAGAGCTGATGATATTATAACTGCTATAAGAATTGCTGAAGAGTTTGACCTTAATTATACTATTGAGCATTGTACTGAAGGTTATAAAGTAGCAGATATTTTAGCTGAGAAAAATGTTACTGCAATAATTGGTCCACTTTTAATGGGACCTGCTAAGCAAGAACTTTGGGAAGTTAAAATGGAAACACCTGCTATTTTAAGTGAAGCTGGAGTTGACATTAGTATTATGACAGATGTTGCAGGTGGAACTAGATGGTTGCCTGTACATGTTGGATTAGCTATGAGACATGGCTTAAAAGAAGAAGAAGCATTTAAGACAGTTACATTATATCCTGCTAAAACTATTGGTATAGCTGATAGAGTAGGTAGTTTAGAAACTGGTAAAGATGCAGATATAGTAATATGGGATGGACATCCATTCTCAAACTTGACTTCTTGTGTAGTTACAATGATAGATGGAGAAGTTATTTACGAAAAAGAGTAAAAAACATAAAAAAACCCTTGCTCAACGAGCAAGGGTTTTCGTTTTAGTTTAATCATTACATACTGCTTGTTTTATTTCGCTGTTTAATCCTCCAAATTTTCTTAACCATTCACATCTTTCTTCCATCAAACGATCATTTAAAATGTGATACTGTTCTTCGGTAAAATACATTTTTGGATTATATCCAGATAAATCTACTTCTTGAGACTCAATTGCTACCTCATAACCCCAGTAAGGATCCTTTTCCCATTTAATTGTTCCTCTTGCAATATCTTTCATTAAACCAGTGGAAACATCTACAGTTATGTCTTTACCTTTAGTATTGTAAATATATGAAGTGCCTACTCTGCCAGTGTTAAGTAAGTAGCATTCCATATCATCATTATTTCTTAATATCTCTAAAAATCTGTTTCCTTCTTCTGCCTCAGGCCCGACTATAAATGGATTAGTTCCTACAGATCTCTTGCTTTGCCCTTTTTTAGTCGGGTCGCCAGCTCCAGTTTCTACTGATTCTCCAAGCATAAAGAAAGCAGCAGCTTGTTCAGGAGTTAACTTTGCTAATGCAGGCATAACATCATTTCTTCTAGTAATGAATATGATTTTGTTAGCCTTTCTTATATCAATTCTATCTTTAATGTTTTTAACATCTTCTCTTCTTAATACCCCTCTACCATTATTGCAAAGGGTTTCATCATCATAATCGACTTCGCCGGTTTCTTCACAAACCATAATATTCTCAAAAGATGCTCCAGGAGATTTAGCAGCTTCGAACAAGACTTTTTGTGATTCGTCAAGGCCACCAGTTTTAATAAAAAATCCAGCTTCGGTACCATAACAATAACCATTAGGCATCATTAAAACGACATCGTCTTGTCTAATTATAGATTCTTCTTCACCTGATAAATCATGATCTGATAATGTCAATGTAGTTTTACCAGTTCCTGATAAGCCAAACATTATAAATCCATATTCTTTTATAGTATCTTCTGAATCTTTTATCTTTAGAACTTTTGAGCCAGCATGGAAGCCTAAGCCACCCCATTCTTTTGCACAAAACATTGCTTGTCTTAAGAATGATTTTTTGGCTTCACCAAAATAGTCTGAGCCAGTTATGTATGTGACTTTATTATCTACATCAGCAAAAATTTTTCTGCTTTGAGTGTTTAGCTCTGGAACATAGACTGTTATTAAGTCTACTTGGCTATCAGGTAGATCTTCCTGTCCAGGTAATGGTGGATAGTACATATTAACCAGCATCATAGCAATTCTTGCATATAATTTTGTTATGTACATTCTCATTTTTAGCTGTCTATCCGAATTACCAAGAATACAGTCAACTTGAATTACATCTCTCTTAGCTAAATAAGTATGAACCTGGTCAATTAACTCATTAGATTTATCATGATTCCATTGTTTTTGGAAAACTCCAGCAGTTACACTATCAGAAACAATATAAGTATCATCTGCACTACGAGACCTAATGTTTGTGATGTAAACGGGACTACCTGTTTCAGTAGTGATTTCATCTTTTCTAGCCCATTCTCTTAATGTATCAACACTAGGATTTTTGAATAGTCTTCTAGATGGCACAGGTATTCTCTTATTATATCCTTCTGGATTAGAATAAGGTTTTGTAATATCTTTCATCAGTAACCTCCAAAATTTTTAATAGTATATTAAAATATTAGCATATGCTTTTATTATGAGCAATAAAAACACAAAATTGTCTTAAATAGTGTATACTTTTTAAGACAATGTTGCAACACAATTCAGCTTTTTATCTTAAAGATTATCTCACAATAAAATATAGCACAATTGATGCAATAAAAGTTGCTGGTATTGCTACGGTATACTCTCTATAAAGATCGGATATTTTTACTTTAAAATATTCCAGAGTTAGTATCTGGCATAAGTGTAATGGCGATACTAAGTAACCTAAGAAAGAAGATGAGTAAGCTAGCATTATTAAAGGTACAGGATTAGCAGAAACAGACAGAGCAGGTAAAAGAATTGGTAATGTCACACCAATAGCAGAAGTAGTAGATGCGCTTAATAGACCAGTAACAAGTGGGAGTGTTATGAAAAGAATGTAAATTGGTACGCCACTATCTAGAAAGCTTAACACTACATCATTTAATACGCTCAACTGACCAACCATCTCTTTAAAAATCATAATACCTAAGCCACTAAACATAATAGAAATATTAATACCATTCAAGAATTCCTTTGCCATATTATCTGAGGACTCACTTAAAAAGAATGTTAAGGCAATTCCAATAACTAAACCAATTGGAAAAGCTATATTAGTTAATAAGGAGTTTGCGCTTGCTGATAAACTACCAAATCTCACTCCTTCAAGGCCTAGTGCTATAACTAAACTTACCCAAATTGGAGAGCTATACTTAACAAACTTAGTCAAATCGCTAAGTGATCTTTTACCATTTTGGTAGCTTAAGTTTTCGTTTACTTTTGATGGTCTAATCCACATTATGTAGCCAATAGCTAATATAACAACTGTCAATGGCCACTGAATTGAAATTAGATCAAACTTATCTATTTTAGCAATCTCAGATACTAAAATGAATCCTGGCATCATAGGATAAATAAAATACCATCCATGACGAAAAACAAGATTAATAGCAGCCTTTTTTGACTTTTCTAAGTTTAAATCATCTCCAATTTCATCTACTAATGGAGCAGCCATTATTGCACCACCTGTTACTAACAATGTACCCATTATTGATGGTACAATTGATAAAGTGAGTTTCGGTGTTTTTAATAAAGCATTAAGACTATCAACAACTTTTCTTAAAATTCCAAATTCTTGCATTAAATATCCTAAAATACTTATTAGACCCAAAATTGCTACAAGTCTAATGGTAATTGGATCAATAGAAGCAGCGATAAAAGAATCAATGATACCCATAACCCCAAGTCCAGAAAAGAATCCTACTATTAAAGAGCCTGAAACTAAAGCATAGCCTAAAGATATTTTTTTATTTACCATTATAATAATTACAATAAAAGCAATTACTATACCTGCAATTTGTAACATTCATATCAACCTTTCTTTTTCATACGAGTATATTGTATACTTTTTATCTTGATATGAAAAGCAAAAAAACATTTCTATAGTCAAAATTATATTTTTTTGAGATTAGTAGATTTAAAGAAGGAATTCTAAGATTTTTATAGAAGTTTTATATACAAAACCTAAGGAGGATGTTAGATGTTAAAAAAATTACTAGCAATTACTACAATTTTTATTTTATTATTCGCAATTGTTGGATGTCAGCCAGAAGCTGAAGATCCCGGTAATGGTGATGAAGATCCAGGAGATGTAGTTGAAGAAACAAAAATCACAATGGTAACTGACACTGGTGGAGTAAACGATAAATCTTTTAACCAAAGTGCTTGGGAAGGGTTGCAATCATTACAAGATGATTATCCAGATGTAACTTTTGATTATATCATTTCTAATGATGAAACTGACTATGCAGCAAATTTGAGAACAGCTGTTGACAGTGGAAGTAATTTGACATGGGCTATTGGATACATGTTACTTGACGCTATGATGGAAGCATCAGAGAGTTTACCAGATGCAAAATTCGGTATTGTTGATGTGGTAGACCCAATGATTGGTGATAATGTTGTTCAAGTTGGTTTTAAAGAGCAAGAAGGATCATTCTTAGTTGGTTTAATAGCAGGAATGACAACTGAGTCAAATAAACTTGGTTTTATCGGAGGAATGGAAGGCGAGCTAATTAAGAGATTTGAAGTTGGGTATCGTGCTGGTGTAAAAACAGCTAATCCAGATGCTGAAATTAAAGGTATGTACGCAGAAAGCTGGGAGGACACACAAAAAGGAAAATCAATTGCAAATACTATGTACGATCAAGGAGCAGATGTAATTTTCCATGCTGCTGGAAATGTAGGTAATGGCTTATTTGAAGCAGCTAAAGAAAGAGGAACTGGACCTGAAGGATTCTGGACTATTGGTGTTGATAGAGACCAATATGAAGAAGCTCCTGATAATATGCTTACTAGCATGATGAAAAAAGTTGGAAGTGCGATAGCTCAGATAACTGAAGAATATCTAGTTGATGAAACTTTTAATGGTGGAGAAGTAGTTGAACTTGGTTTAGCTGAAGAAGGTGTTGGAATTGCTCCAACAAGTGAGCAAACAATTCCTGAAGAAAATCAAGAAGAAATATTAGCAATGGTTGAAGAATATAGACAAATGATTATTGATGGAGAATTAGTAGTTCCTGCTACAGAAGATGAACTAGAGGACTATGTAGCAGGTTTAGAAGAGTAAAACTGAATTTGGATAAAAACCAGACATTTTGTCTGGTTTTTACTATTTCTACTGTTATAATTATAATAGTATTTAAGAAAGAGGTGCTAAGATGCAGTTAGCAATAGAAATGAAAAACATAACAAAAATATTCCCTGGAGTTGTTGCTAATGATGATATATCTTTCGAGCTTCTCCAGGGTGAAATACATGCGTTATTAGGTGAAAATGGAGCAGGTAAATCAACCTTGATGAACGTTTTATATGGCTTATATGAGCCAGAAAAAGGTGAAATATTTGTCAATGGTAAAAAAGTTAACATTGCTAATCCTAACATAGCTATCAAATATGGCATAGGAATGGTTCATCAGCACTTCATGTTGGTTGAAAAATTTACTGTTTTAGAAAACATCATTTTAGGAGCAGAAATAGGCAAAAAAGGTATGCTAGATAGAAAAAAAGCAAGAGAAGAAGTCATGACTCTTAGTAAGGAATATGGACTGGATATAGATCCTGATGCTACAGTAAGAAGTATTTCAGTAGGAATGCAACAAAGAGTTGAAATACTAAAGGCTTTATTTCGCGGTGCTGAGATTTTAATATTAGATGAACCTACAGCTGTTTTAACGCCTCAAGAAATTGAAGATTTAATTAAGATAATGTCAAATCTAACAAAAATGAACAAATCTATCATTTTTATTACTCATAAGTTGAAAGAAGTTAAAAGTGCCTGTGATAGAGTTACTGTTATAAGAAGAGGAAAAAAAATCGGTACAGTAGAGACGGCAGACTCTTCAATAGAGGATTTAGCTGAGATGATGGTAGGAAGAAAAGTCTTGCTGGATGTAAAAAAAGAGAAAGCTAATCCAGGAGATATATGTCTAGAAGTTAAGAATCTTCATGTAAAAAACAATAGGGAACTAACTGCAATTAAGAATTTAAGTTTCAACGTTAGATATGGTGAGATATTAGGAGTTGCTGGTATTGAAGGTAATGGGCAAACAGAATTAATAGAAGCATTATCAGGGTTGCGAAAATCAGAGTCTGGCGACATCAAATTAGAAAACCACTCTATAGTAGACAACTCAATTAGAGAAAGATTTAATAAAGGATTAGCTCATATACCTGAGGACAGGCAAAAACATGGTTTAGTATTAGATTTTACAGTGGCTGAAAATGTAGTTTTACAAAATTTTTTCAAAAAACCATTTTCTAAGGGTATGTTTATTAATTATGAAGAAATAAATGAGTATGCTAAAAGACTTGTTGAAACTTATGATATAAGAACACCTAGTGTTAATGCTTTAGCTAAAAACTTGTCAGGAGGCAATCAACAAAAGGTAATCCTGGCAAGAGAATTCGAGAGAGAACCAAAATTAATTTTAGCTGCACAACCTACAAGGGGATTAGATATTGGAGCAATTGAATTTATACATAGAAGATTAATAGAACAACGGGATGCGGGAAATGCGGTTTTGCTAATATCGCTTGAACTAAATGAAATTCTATCTTTAAGTGATCGAATTATCATTATATATGAAGGTGAGATTGTAGGTGAGCTTACTATGGAAGAAGCGACAGAAAATAAGATAGGAATATTAATGGCAGGTGGAGAATTAAATGAAGGAACTCAAAATGAGTAGGAAAAAACTGAAAGAATATCTGATTGCTTTTTGGAAGCAAATAGAATTTCCCTTATTAGCTGTTGCTTTAGGATTAATTGTTGGAGCTTTTGCAATGATGTGGGTTGGAGCTCAAGAAGGATTGCCTCTAAGCCAGGTCTTGTTAAAACCAGTAGATGGTTACAAAGCATTATTTTTTAGTGTTTTTGGTAGTTTATATGGCTTTGGTGAAGCTATTGTTTCTGCTGTTCCATTAATTATGACAGGCTTAGCAATTGCCTTTTCATTTCGAACAGGACTTTTTAATATTGGAGCAGAAGGACAGTTTATAGTTGGAACATTTGCAACTGCTTATGTAGGATTCACATTAAACAATCTCCCAACAATCTTACAGTTTTCTTTAGCTCTTATTGCTGGTGCAATAGCAGGAGGTTTGTGGGCAGCTATAGCAGGATGGCTCAAAGCGAAACGTGGAGTTCATGAAGTTATCACAACTATAATGATGAATCATATAGCATTTTATCTTTATAATCTATTTGTAGGTAGCCCTGACTGGTTTAAAGCCCCTAATTATCAAGGCTCTCATGCAATCAACCCTGACATTAGATTACCTGTGATTGGTCTATTTAGACCATCAAGAGCTCATCTGGGTATTGTGATTGCATTAATAGCCGCTGTCATTATTTACATTATTTTATGGAAAACAAAGCTAGGTTATGAAGTTAGAGCAGTTGGACATAAAGCTAGTGCTGCAGAATATGGTGGTATAGATGTTGCTAAAAGATTTGTTACAGCTATGTTTATAAGTGGAATTTTAGCTGGTTTAGGTGGAGGATTGCACTTACTTGGTACAGCTCGAAGAGCATCTCAGTTTGGAGCTTTCCCAAACTATGGATTTGATGGCATTGCAGTTGCCCTAATTGGTAAAAATCATCCTTTAGGAATAGTGCTTTCAGCTTTTTTATTTGCAATTATGAAAAGAGGGGCACCTCTTATGCAGGCTCAAGCTGGAATTGCTAAAGAAGTTATTGCAATTGTGCAAGCTTCAATTATATTTTTTGTTGCTGCAGATCAAATAGTTAAGTGGATAGTAAAGCGTAAAGAAAAAAAGACAGTTAAAGAAATGAAGGAGGCAGCTTCAGATGAATAAAATAGCAATAATATCTTTACTCACAATGACTTTTAGACTAGCTGCACCTTTATTACTAACAGCATTAGGGGCAATATTTTCTGAAAGGTCAGGTGTAATTAATATAGCACTTGAAGGTATAATGATTATAGGAGCCTTTTTTGCACTCGTAGTTACTTATGCTACCCATAGCCCTTTATTAGGAATTATAGCTGCTATGGGTTCTGGTATGATTATTGCGGCATTACACGCCGTTGTATCAATAAAATTTGAAGCTAATCAGGTAGTAAGTGGAGTTGCAATTAACATCTTAGGCGCAGGATTAACTGCATTTTTGCTAAATATATTTTATGGACATGGCGGACAGTCTCCTGCTATAGATTCTGCTTGGCAGATACCTAAACTTTTTAACTTTCTAAAACCAATTCCAGTTATTGGACCTATCATAGGTGGACATAATGCTTTAGTATATTTTGCTTTTTTAATGGTTCCAATAACCTCTTTTGTTCTCTTTAAGACTAAATTTGGTTTAAGATTAAGAGCTGTTGGTGAACATCCTAGAGCTGCTGATACATTGGGCGTAAACGTATATAAAATGAGATATATAGGAGTTATCCTAAGCGGACTATTAGGTGGGCTTGCAGGAGCTATTTTATCTATAGGAGAAGGGACAGTATTTTTAGAAGGTATGATTGCTGGAAGAGGATTTATAGCTCTAGCAGCAATGATTTTTGGTAATTGGAAACCTTTTGGCACAATGCTTGCATGTTTATTGTTTGGATTTACATCTGGATTGCAAATAGTGTTGCAAGTAGTAGGAGCTGTTGATATACCATCACAGGTTTTAGCTACACTGCCTTATGTTTTAACTATTTTAGCATTAGCAGGCTTTGTCGGTGAATCAGAAGGACCTGCAGCAAGTGGACGGCCATATAAAAAAGGAAGCCATTAATTTAATTTAATCAAACTTATTTATTTAATATATAGTTGCTTGGAGGGGAAGTTGTGCAAAATTTTATTCATTTACATGTACATACAGAGTATAGCTTATTAGATGGAGCTTGTAAGATAAAAGAATTAGTAAAAAAAGCTAAAGATAAGGGCATGGATTCTTTAGCTATAACAGACCATGGGAACATGCATGGATATGTTGAATTTTACCAGGAATGCAAAAAGAACGATATAAAGCCTATAATAGGATGTGAGTTTTACGTTGCACCAGGAAGTAGGTTAGATAGAGGAAAAGTTAAACAAGATGAAAGTGATGCCTACGGTGGGCCTGCTCATTTAGTTTTACTAGCCAAAAATGAAAAGGGATATGAAAATTTATTAAAACTTAGTTCACTAGCCTATACGGAAGGTTTTTATTACAAGCCAAGAATAGATAATGAGCTTATAAAGAAATACTCCGAAGGAATAATAGCCCTTAGTGCATGTTTAGGTGGTGAAATTCCTAGGCTAATTATGGCAGGAAACTATGAGAAAGCAAAGCGCAGAGCTTTGTGGTTTCAAAAAGTTTATGGTAAAGATCACTATTACTTAGAGTTGCAAGATCATAATATCGACGAGCAAAAGCTTGTTAATAAGACTTTAGTTCAAATTAGTAAAGAGACTAATATTCCTCTAATAGCCACTAACGATGTTCACTATATAGAAAAAGAAGACGCATTACCGCATGATTTACTTTTATGTATTCAGACAAAAAGAAGTATTTTTGAACCATCAAGAGATGAAAATCCCAAGGGGAGGATGAAATTCCCTAGCGAAGAGTTTTGGTTTAAAGATTATAAAGATATGAAAGAGCTTTTCCCAAATGCTTTGGAAGCATTGGATAACACTCAAAAAGTTGCAGATATGTGTAATGTAGAGATAAGTTTTGGAGACTATCACTTACCTAAATATCCATGTCCAGATAACCTTAGCGAAGATCAATATTTGCAAAAACTAGTTAATAATGGACTTGAAGAGAGATATGATGAAATAACTCCAGAAATAGTAGAGAGAGTCAATCTGGAGATGAATGTCATTAAAGAAAAAGGATATGCAGCTTATTTTTTAATTGTTTGGGACTTTATAAAATGGGCAAGAGAAAATGATATAAGAGTTGGTCCTGGAAGAGGGTCAGTTGCAGGCTCTATAGTTGCATATGCTTTGAGGATAATGGATATTGATCCTATAAAATATGGAACGCTATTTGAAAGATTTTTAGACTATGAAAGATTTGATCCACCTGACATTGATGTGGATTTTTTAGATACTAGAAGAGATGATGTAATTAATTATGTAACAGAAAAATATGGGGAGAATAGAGTTGCTCAAATTGCTACTTTTGGTACATTTGGGGCTAAAGGTGCTGTCAGGGATGTCGCGCGTTATTTACTCCCAAAAGAAGATAAACAGAACTTAGTTATTGGAGACAAAATATCCAATCTTATTTCTGATTCTCCAGGTGTTACTTTGGATCAAGCAATAGATGAGAATCCTGAGTTGAAAAATCTTTATGACAGCGACAAAAAGATTAAAGAAATTTATGATTTAGCTAGAAAGATAGAAGGTTTAGCCAGACACTCATCAGTCCATGCAGCAGCAGTAGTTATTGCACCTGATGAGATTACTCGTTATGCACCAGTATTGGTTAAGAATAACGTTGTGTCCACACAACTATCCAAAGGGCCAGTAGAGGAACTTGGGTTGTTAAAGATGGACTTCCTTGGTTTAAGAACCTTGACTATCATTAGTGATACATTACAAAATATAGAAGATGATCTAAATAAGAAGATTAATATTGATAATATTCCTTTAGATGACAAAAAGACCTATGAAATGTTAAGTGATGGTGATTCATCAGGCGTTTTTCAGCTTGAAAGTGAAGGAATGAGAAACATACTTCGTCAACTGAAACCAAAAAGGCTAGATGATATTATCGCGATAAATGCACTTTATCGCCCTGGTCCTATGAAGTCTATCCCTGATTATATTAAAAATGCTAATAGTGACAGACAAATTGAGTATTTATTCCCTGAACTAAAAAAACACTTAGGTGAGACATATGGCGTAATAGTATATCAAGAACAGGTCATGAAAATTGTCCAAGACATTGCTGGCTTTTCACCCACAGAAGCGAACTATTTACGTAAGGCTCTATCTAAAAAGAAAATGAACCAAGTAAATTCATATAGAAAAAAATTCATAGATGGTGGAACTAAATTTGGCTATGACATTGAAAAGTTAGGTCAGCTTTGGGAGCAGATGGCTAGTTTTGGTGAATATGGTTTTAATAAATCACACAGTAGTGCTTATGGGCTGCTTGCATATCAAACTGCGTATTTAAAAGCAAATTATCCGCTTCATTTTATGGCTGCTGAAATTAGCAACATTATGTCTGATACTAAAAAGGTAGCTTTTTATATGCAAGAAGCTAAAAAAATGAATATTGACGTTGTCTCACCTGATATAAACTTATCTTATAGAACTTTTAGAGTTTACAAAGACAAACTGGTATTTGGATTGCAAGCCATTAAGAATGTTGGTCAAAATGCAATTGAATCAATAATAAAGTGTAGAAGAGAAGGCGGAGAATTCAAATCACTATATGATTTTTGTAAAAGAGTGGATTTAAGTGCTGTTAATAAAAGAGCGATTGAATCATTAATTTTAGCAGGTGCTATGAAATCACTAAAAGTTAATAGATCTCAGTTGATGGCTGTAATTGATGAGTGTATTAGTAAAGCGAATAAGGAAAAAGACAGCAAAGTTAATGGTCAAAAATCACTATTTGATATGTTTGAGACTAACAAGGTATCTGTTAAGTTGCCAAATATTGAGGAATTTTCACAAAGAAGATTGCTTGAATTAGAGAAAGAGTATACTGGTTTATATTTAAGTGGCCACCCCCTAGAACAATACCAAAAAACACTCGAGAATAAAGTTTCTTGTAGCTGTCAAGAACTTGCTGATTGTAAAGAAGGAGAATTTGTTGCTATAGGTGGTATTATTAAAAACGTTAGAGTGATTAATACAAAAAAAGGAAATCTTATGGCCTTTGTATCATTAGAAGATCATATTTCTGATATAGATATTACAGTTTTCCCTAATGTTTATGAGAAGTATAAAAATTTGCTTTATGAAGATAATGTTGTTATTATTTCTGGTAAAGTGAACTATAGGAATAACAGAATCAGTGTTATTATGGAGAAGTGTTCACCTATAGCCTCTGATGCAGAAGCTTTGCACATAGTTTTTGAGGAGGGTATTGATAAGACATGTTTAAGTGGTGTTTCTTATACTTTACAGGAATATCCTGGGCATATACCAATATATTTAAGAATAAATAATTCAGTTATTAAAGCTTCTGAAGATCTATCAATTTGTATAGATGATAATCTAATTGAAAGACTAAAAGACCTCGATGGCGTAAAAAGAGTAGTTATAGGAGATTGAGGAGGAATTGATATGGAATATAGAAAACTAGGTAGTACTGAGCTAAATGTTAGTGTCATCGGTTTTGGAGGGATACCAATTCAGAGAGTTTCAAACGATGAAGCAATACAACTCTTCAAGCTTGCAAAAGAAAATGGTATTAACTTTATTGATACTGCAAGAGGCTATACAAATAGCGAAGAGAAGATTGGACTAGCAATAAAAGAAGTCAATAATGATTGGATTATTGCATCAAAGTCTATGGCAAGAGATGGCTTAACTTTTAAAAAGGAATTGGCTATTAGCCTTAGTAATTTAGGAATTGACTGCATAGATCTATATCAATTTCATAATCTTGGATCAAATGAAGAATATGACAAGATAATGATGCAAGATGGCGCATATGCAGCTGCAAAAGAAGCACAAGCAAAAGGACATATAAAACATATAGGAATGAGTACACATAAACCAGACGTTGCATTAAGAGCAGTAAAGAGCGGTAAATTTGTATCAATTCAAGTACCATTTAATGCTGTAGAGGATCAGTTTTTACCAGCAATCAATTTAGCAAATAAGAACAATATTGGAGTAATAATAATGAAGCCATTAGCTGGTGGAGCTATTACTAATGCATCTAGTGCTCTAAAGTATATTTTAGAACATCCAGTATCTGTAGTTATCCCAGGCATGCAGAAAGAACAAGAAATAATTGAGAACGTGGAAACTGGAGATAAGTCTAATACATTGTCAAATATAGAAAGAGAAAACTTAATGGAGTTTGCTAAAAACTTAGGGAACAAGTTTTGTAGAAGATGTGAATATTGTTTGCCATGTCCAGAAGGAATTAAAATTCCTAGTAATTTCATTTTACATGGGTATTTAACAAGATATAATTTGAAAGAGTGGGCAATTGAAAGATATTTCAATCAAGAAGTTAAAGCTTCAGCTTGTGTAGAATGTGGCATATGTGAAACTAGATGTCCCTATAACTTACCAATAAGAGATATGTTAAAAGATGTAAAAAATGACTTTGCACCTTATGAAAAGATGGAGGAATAATAATGAATGAAAAAATTACTATAGCTATAGTCGGAGCAACTGGAGCTGTAGGAAGAACACTAATAAAACTACTCGAGAAGGCAGATTTGCCTATAGAAGAGTTGATATTGTTAGCTTCATCTAGATCCGCTGGTAGAAAGATTGACTTTTTAGGACAAGAACTTGTAGTAGAAGAAACGACTGATGATAGTTTTTATGGAGTAGATATAGCTTTCTTTTGTGCAGGAGGAAATATTAGTGAGATGTTTGCACAAAAGGCTGTTGATGCTGGAGCAATTGTAATTGATAATAGCTCATATTTTAGACTAGATGAAAGTGTTCCTTTGGTAATACCTGAAGTGAATCCTGAGGCTTTAAAGAAGCACAAAGGGATAATTGCTAACCCTAACTGTTCAACAATCATAATGTTGATGGCACTCAAACCTCTATTGAATTTTTCTAATATTAAGAGGGTAGTTTTTGCTACTTATCAAGCAGTATCTGGTGGAGGAAATCAAGCAATTTCAGAGCTAGAAGGACAAATCAGAAGTTATGTTGAAGGAGAGAATAAAGAAGCCAAGGTGCTACCAGTAGCTAATGGAGAAAAGCATTATCAAATAGCTTTTAACCTATTGCCACAAGTTGATGTTTTTGATGAAGGATATTATACTAAAGAAGAGTGGAAAATGATTAAAGAGACCCATAAAATTTTAGACAATTCTAATATTGGTATAACAGGAACTTGTGTTAGGGTACCAGTTTTTTGGTGTCATGCCGAGGCTTTAAATATTGAGTTTGAAACTAAAATAGATAGGGAAAAAGCTATAGAGACTTTAGATAATTTTCCTGGTGTAAAAGTACTAGATAATCCGGATGAGCAAATGTATCCAATGCCAATTGATTACTACAATGATGACAATGTGTATGTAGGAAGAATAAGAGAAGATAATTCTATTGAGAATGGCTTAAATATTTGGGTAGTAGGTAATCAACTACGAAAGGGAGCAGCTACTAATGCTTTGCAAATTGCAATGTTATTAGCTAATAAAGGTTTGTTAAAGAAGGATGTAAGTAATAATTAATATAAGGAGGAGTTTTGTAAATGAATGAGACATTTCAAAATCATTTTAAGGAAGTTATTGCTGAGTTAAAAGAACAAGGTTTATATAACAGCAATATCAGGAGTCTAAGTAGTCCACAAGGAGCATATCTGGTGATAGAGGGCGAAAAAAAACTAAATATGTGTTCTAATAATTACTTAGGTTTAGCGAATGATGAAAGGCTAAGAAAAGCAGCTATGGAAGCTATCCAAGAGTATGGTGTTGGTCCAGGAGCTGTGAGATCAATAGCAGGGACAATGGATTTGCATGGCGAACTTGAAGATTTGATTGCTAAGTTTAAAAAGGCTGAAGCAGTAATAACTTTGCAATCAGGATTTCAAGCAAATACTGCAGTAATACCTTTACTGGCAGGAAAGAACGATACAATAATTAGTGATGAGCTTAACCATGCTAGTATTATTGATGGTGTTAGATTGTCTGGTTGCAAGAATAAAAAAATCTATAAGCATAGTGATATGGAAGACTTGGAAAGATGTTTGAAAGAAGACAGACCAGGCAGAACACTTATTATAACAGACGGTGTATTTAGTATGGATGGAGACGTAGCAAAACTACCTGAAATTGTAGAACTTGCAGAAAAGTATGATGCAGCAGTTTTAGTTGATGATGCTCATGGTGAAGGAGTTTTAGGTAAAGGTGGCCGAGGTATTGTTGATCACTTTGACTTACATGGCAGAGTAGACGTTGAGGTTGGCACGTTCTCTAAGGCAATCGGTACTGTAGGAGGATGTGTAGCAGGTTCTAAAGAATTGATTGAATATATTAAGCAAAGAGGTCGCCCATTCTTATTTAGTTCAGCAACTACTCCACCGGATGTTGCTGCAACTATAAAATCATTTCAAATTTTAAGTGAAAGTGAAGACTTAGTAAATAAACTTTGGGATAATGGAGACTACTTTAAAGAAAAAATGCATGCTTTAGGCTTTGATATTGGACACAGCGAAACGCCTATAACACCAGTGATGATAGGTGAAGCAAAAAAGGCAAGTGAAATGAGTAAGAAGCTGTTTGGAGAAGGAATTTTTGCAACATCAATTGGATTCCCAACAGTCCCAAAAGGAAAAGCTAGAATCCGAGTAATGATTTCAGCTGCGCATAGCAAAGAGGATTTAGATTTTGCTGTTGATAAATTTGAAAAAATCGGAAAGCAAATGGAATTAATATAAAAAATACACAATGGGCCGGTTTTCCGGCCTATTGTTAATATTAATATGTAAGGAGCGAGGTTATATGGGGGAAATTATTTCTAAACAGATTAAACAAGGTATTAATATGCATTATGTTGAAGATAAAAAATTCAATGCAATTGTTATAAAGACATTTTTTGTGAGAGAATTAGATGAAGATACAACAAAGGCATCACTGTTAAGTAAAGTGATGAAACGAGGGACTGATAAGTTTACAAAATCTATTGAATTGAAAAAAGCATTTGAGGCAAATTATGGGACAGTATTCACTATAAAAGTAAAGAAAATCGGTGAGAAACACTTATTTGAAGTCACGCTATTCATGCCTGATAAAAAAATTATCGGAGAAGGTGAAGGCAGTAGAGCATTTAAAAAGAATTTAGACCTTCTTACTGAACTGGTTTTCAATCCATTAAAAGAAAATGGAAAACTAAGCCAAAAATATGTTAATCAAGAAAAAAAAGCTTTATCAGATGAAATACAAGCTATTTACAATGACAAACAGCAGTGGGCTTTGAGAAGATGTATAGAAGTTAGCTGTAAAGATGAGCCATATTCTATGCCTTCAAAAGGAAAGTTGGAAGACTTAGATGCTATAGGAAGTTTTGAGTTAACAAATTTTTACAAGAAAATGTTGAATGATTCCCCGATTGAGTTTTATATAGCAGGAGATGTTTCCAGTAAAGATTTAACTATGGTTGTCGATGAGTTCTTAGACAAATTTGAATCTCGCCAACAGCTAAAATATAGTTCTTCTAGTTTCAATAAAGAATCTTTAGGTACTAAGTATTTTGAGTATGATGATATAAACCAAGGTAAATTAGTCATTAGTATGAGAACAAATGTAGACCCCTGTTCTAGTCAATTGCCTGCTTATGTTCTATTTAATGCGATTTTTGGTGGTGGAACATATTCTAAGCTATTCAAAATTGTAAGAGAAGAAAATAGTTTAGCTTACTATATGCATTCAGTAAGTGATAGGAATAAAATGATTTCAATAATCGAAGCGGGTATAAACGAAAAAGATTATGATAAAACGGTTAGTTTAATTGAGAAAATATTAGATGATATAAAAGCTGGGGATATTTTACAAGAAGAGTTAGATCAGGCTAGAGATGCAATAATCAACACTCTATGGTCCCTTGAAGATTTTGCTGGTGGAAACATAAATCACCACATAATAGGAGTATTAAGTGGCTGCCCTATCACCACAGAAGAATTTAAAAGTAGGCTAAGGGATGTTTCTTTAAATCAAATTCATGAAGTGTCTAAGAAGGTAAGTATTGATACAATTTACTTTTTAAGTTCAAGAAATGGTGGTGGAAGAGTTGAATAAGGTTATCGATAACGGTCTAAATGAAAAAATATACTTTTATAAACTTACAAACGGATTAGAAGTTTATTTGCATCCTAAAAAGAATTTTCATGCTAAAAGTGCAGTTTTTGCCACAAAATATGGATCTAATGATAATCACTTTATTGGAATTAATGGAGAAGAACATAAAGTTCCAGAGGGAATTGCTCATTTTTTAGAGCACAAAATGTTTGATATGCCAGATATAGATGTCTTTGAAGAGTTTTCAAAGTTAGGTGTATCTGCGAATGCTTACACAAATTACTATATGACAGCATATATTTTTTCTGGGACAGAAAACTTCGAGAAATCAATAGAGTTATTATTAGATTATGTACAAACTGCTCATTTTACTGATAAGAGTGTTGAGAAAGAGAAGGGTATAATTGAGCAAGAAATAAAAATGTATGATGATAATCCCGACTGGAGGTTACAGTTAAATCTACTTAAAAACATGTATCATAACCATCCAGTAAAACTAGATATAGCTGGCACAGTTGACTCTATTTATAAAATTAGTAAAGAAGATTTGCGAATCTGTTATGAAACATTTTATCATCCATCAAACATGATCTTATATTTGGCTGGAGATTTCGATATTGATGAGATCTATGGGTTGATAGAAAGAAATCAATTAGCTAAGAATTTTGTTAGTGCAAGTGATATACAAAGATTTTATCCTGAAGAACCTTATACAGTTTTAGAATCTGAATACGAAGAAGTAATGTCTGTAACAATGCCACAGTTAGCTCTGGGCCTTAAGTACAGTGCTCCAAAAGATTCTAGAGAAATGCTAGTAGATGAAATAGTATTAAAAATTGCGTTTGATGTAATAATAGGAAATAGTTCAAGCCTTTATAATCAGCTTTATGAGGAAAATCTGATATTAGATGATTTTAGCTTTGGTAATAGTGTGAATAAATCTTATGCTTACACTATTTTAGGTGGTGCGACTCCTAACCCAAAAATATTAAAAGAGAAGTTGCTTGAATTACTACCAAAAGCAGCAGAAAAAGAGTTCACAAAGGATAATATTGAACGAGTTAGAAGAAAGCATATTGGTCAACTTATAATGAGCAGTGATAGTTTAAGTGGCATTTCAAACAAGTATGTAACATATAACATTAAAGGAATGGAACTTTCTGAATATTTTAAAATATTAAAGAATTTATCTTTAGATCAAATAAAAAACAAATTTAAAGAAATTGTAGATTTTAACAATTATTCTATTTCAGAAATTATTCAAAAATAGGAAAAAGGGCACTTCTTAGAAGTGCCCCTAAAAATTGTTGTTAGTTTCTGTAGTTACTTATGTTTATAAGTTAATCTCT
>JBKHBO010000008.1:0-39072 GCA_046542315.1 Clostridia bacterium | reverse complement strand
TGCATTATTTCTATCATTCTAGATCTTAACATTCTTGCAATAGTTGCAGCTGTATAAGCTCCCACTGTAATAGCTGGCAAAACTAATTGCTCCCATGAACCCCTACCTGTAATAGGTAATAGCTTATACTTAACCCCTACAACATACAAAAGCATTAACCCTAGCCAAAACACAGGCATTGACTGACCAATAAGTGCAATTACCGATCCAATATAATCTATAATTGTATTAGAATATACTGCTGTTATTATTCCTAAAGGTATTGCTATAGCTAAAGCGACAAAAACACTAGCTAAAGTCAACTCAATAGTAGCGGGCATCCTTTGCAATATTAAAGCCATTGCAGGTTGACCATGATGAAGAGAGTTTCCAAAATCCCCTCGTACCGCACCTGATAAAAAATTTAGGTACTGGATATATAAAGGATCATTGAACCCTAAATTTTCTCTCATTTCAGCAACAATTTCAGGAGAGCTGTCCATTGGCAATAATAATGCAACTGGATCTCCTGATAAATACATCAACATAAAAACTATAATTGACACACCAAAAAGAACTATCAGTGCATTTCTAAACTTTTTTAGTAATGTTTTAGGCATTTTGATACCCCCTATTGTTGCTAATCATGTGACATGACACCTGGTGATCTTGCCCAGTGTCATCCAGGTAAGGCTTATTGTCAGTACAATAGTCATTGGCATATATACAACGAGTTCTAAAAGCACATCCTGTTGGTGGTTCCATAGGATTAGGTATTTCTCCGCTTAAAATTATCTCATCTCTTTCAGCTAATGGATCTGCTACTGGTACGGCTGATAATAACGCTTTTGTATAAGGATGTTTTGCGTTGTTAAATATTTGTTCGGTTTCTCCTATTTCAACAATCTTCCCCAAATACATAACAGCTAATCTATCACAAATTTGCCTAACTACCCCTAAATCATGTGCGATAAATAGATAAGACAAATCGAATTCATTTTTTAAATCTTGGAGCAAATTAATAATTTGTGATTGAACAGAAACATCAAGTGCAGAAACCGGTTCATCACATACAATAAATTTAGGATTAACAGCAAGTGCTCTTGCTATTCCAATTCTTTGCCTCTGCCCTCCACTAAACTCATGAGGGTATCTATTTTTACTGTCTGCTGATAGTCCTACTATATCTAATAATTCTTCCACTTTTTTTATCTTTTCTTGACCAAATGCTAATTTGTGTATTTCTAATGCTTCAGCTATCGTATCTTTAACTTTCCACCTAGGATTCAAAGAGGCAAATGGGTCTTGAAAAACAATTTGCATTTCTTTTCTGTACTTCCTTAGTTCATTTTGTTTTATATGAGTAATATCTTGTTGATTGAACTTTATTGTTCCATCAGTAGGCTCATATAATCTTAGCAAAGTCATTCCGGTAGTGGATTTTCCGCTACCTGATTCTCCAACTAATCCCAATGTTTCTCTTGGAGCTAAGTTAAAGCTTATATCATCCACAGCTTTAACATAAGCTGTTTTATTCATTCCTATTTTTACAGGAAAATATTTTTTTAGATTTTTAACTTCTAATAAGTTCACTTTGCTCCTCCTTTTGAAACATTATTTGGGTTGAAACAAGCCACCTCGTGACAACCCATTTTCTCCAATTTTGGAAGTATATTTTCACATTTGGCTATTGCCTTATCGCAACGAGGATAAAACTTACATCCCTTAGGCATGTTTTGATTGTCTGGAACTGTGCCTCTTATTTGTGTCATTCTACCCATCTTTTTCTTAACATCTGGCACTGAATCTATTAACCCTTGGGTATATGGGTGCTTTGGGGAGTAATATATGTCAACAACTGGGCCGACTTCTACGATATTTCCGCAATACATAACAGCTACTTTATCAGCAACTTCAGCAACAACACCCAAATCATGAGTTATGAATAAAATTGCAGTATTAAAATCTTTTTGCAACTTTTTCATTAACCTTAAAATCTGAGCTTGTATTGTCACATCAAGAGCTGTGGTAGGTTCATCTGCAATCAATAACTTTGGTTCACAAGCTAATGCCATTGCAATCATAGCTCTTTGCCTCATCCCACCACTCATTTGATGTGGATATTGCTTCGCTCTTGTTGCTGGATTTGATATACCTACCTTATCCATAATCTGAATTGCTTGAGCTAGTGCTTGACTTTTCTTTTCACCAGTATGAATTCTTATAGTTTCAGCTATTTGTTCACCTACTTTATAGACTGGATTTAATGATGTCATCGGCTCTTGAAAGATCATTGCTATATCTTTACCTCTAATATTTGACATTGTTCTTTCTTTCAATTTTGTTAAATCCAATCCATTTAATTCTATAGTTCCTCCTGCTATTACACCTGGCTTTGAAATTAATCTCATTAGAGCATGAGCTGTAGTGCTTTTTCCACACCCAGACTCTCCTACTATTGCTAAAGTTTCCCCTTGTTTAATATTAAAAGAGACATTTTCAATTGCTTTAATTGTCCCACTATCTACTTCATAGTTTACAGATAAATTATTTACTTCTAATATATTCATATTGTCACCACTTTACTTTTATCTTAAGTAAGGGGAGAGTTCTCCCCTTATTATTAATCTTCCCAACTAATATTGAATGCTCTAATTACCTCATCAGCTCTTGGTGTCCAGTTTACTCTTTGGCTCATTCCATATAAATTTACCTGCTGATAAAGAGGAACAAAAGCAGCATTGTCATGTGCTATTTGTATTACTTCTTCATATAACTGAGCTCTTTGACTGTCATCAACTGTACTCTTAGATTCATTTAACAACGAATCTAGCATTGGATTTACTTCTTCGTCCTGGTAGTATGATGTAACTAAACTTGTATTTAACCAGAAGTCTAAAGTTGAACCAGCATCAAAAGTACTACTACCCCAACCAATCAGCCATAAATCATAATCTTGATTTCCTTGAAGCGTGTTTGTAGCGTAGCTTCCCCACTCTTCAAAAGATAAATCAACATCAAATCCATTTGAATTTAGTTGAGAAGCTATTGCTTCAGCTACTTCTTTATCCATAGGATATCTTCCAGAAGGAGATCCCATTTTTAATGTTACTCCGTCCTCATACCCTGCCTCAGATAGTAATCTCTGTGCTTCTTGCGCATCATAAGCATATGATTCTAAGTCTTGTTTAAATCCAAGATCATAATTGCCGACCGGTTGAGCTGTAACTGTAGCTCTTCCTGAGAAAATATTTTCTACAATACTTTCTTTGTCTATTGACATATTTATTGCTTTTCTAACATTTACATCGCTTACCACTTCATTCTTGGTTGTAAAAACAAGCATAATAAAACGAGTACTATCAGCTTGCCCAACTTTTGAATTCTCAGCATTTTCTACATCTTCTACTTGATGTGGTGGTAAATTGTCTATAATATCTGCTTCGCCTGCTTGCAAAGCCATTACTCTAGCAGCAGATTCAGGTACTGGCTTAAATACTACTTTTTTAACTTCTGGAATTCCTTGCCAATAATCTTCATTTGCATTAAGCTTTATATGTTCATCTTTTACCCATTCTTCAAATATATATGGGCCAGTGCCAACTGGGTTTTCAGAAAAAACACTCGCTCCAACTTCTTCGACATAATGTTTAGGCACTATTCTCAAACTAGCCAGTCTTACGAGTAACAAAGGATAAGGTTCTGCTGTCTTTATAGTTACATTGAAGTCATCTTCTGCAACCACTTCTGATATTTCTTTAAAGTTTCCGATTTGAGAACTATTATTTTCTGGGTTTTTAATTCTCTCCAGCGTAAATACTACATCTTCAGCAGTAAATTGTTCTCCATCGTGAAAGAACACATCTTCTCTTAGTTTGAATTTCCAAACAGTAGGTTCTACCATTTCCCATTCACTTGCAAGGGATGGGACTACTTCCATTTCTTCACTTTGATCCAGTAAGGAATCAAACATCTGTCTATCTACTGTTGCTGTTGGTGATTCTGAATGCATATTTGGATCTAAAGTTGTAGCATCTACGCCTTGTAATATAGTTAATACTCTTTCTTCTGAGTTTTGGTCTGGACTTTCAGTTTGCTCACCTTGGCATCCTGAAAAAACTAAGGACAATATAACAACAAAAACAACTAAACTAACTTTTTTTAAAAAGGTTCTGGTCATGAAAATTACCTCCATTTATTTTATTTTGGGTTCGAAGAGTTATGAAACAAGCTAAATAATGTTTATTAATGCCTAGGAAAACAGACATATATTCATTTATTAATAAATCTAAGTTATTTTCCATGACCATCACCTCCTTTAATAAATTCATTTGATATAACAAAAAAACTCCGCCTCAATTAAGAGACGGAGTATATATCCGTGGTACCACTCTTGTTCCGATATAAAATCGGCACTTAGCCAGATACTAACATATCTGCTCCTAGATAACGGTAGGATTCCGTTAAGCCTTACTTTCTTCAGGATAATAGCTCAAAGGCGATAAAACATAATATCACTGTGCTGTTTCTCACCAACCAACAGCTCTCTGTAACAGAAATAAAAATATTCCTTGTCCTTATCATTGCCAAATATTTATGCTAATTTAAATAGCACTATATCATGACGCGTTACCTACGTCAAGCTTTTTTTTTGTATAAAAATACTACGCCTCTGATAAGAGGCGGAGTATTTTCCGCGGTACCACTCTTGTTCTAAAAATTGTTTTAGCACTTAATTGCAATAATATCCAAAAACATCAATTATCCAGTGGTATAAAAAAACCATCTCATTTAAGAGACGGAATTTTCCGTGGTACCACTCTTTTTTCGATAATAATCGACACTTATTGGCTATATGCCCTCATATAACGGCGAGTAACCGTTGATTTCTACTATTTTCGAAATCAAACTCAGAAGTGAGTTCACATATTTTCTTGTTCTGTTTTCCACCAACCAACAGCTCTCTATAACAAAAAATATATCCTACTAATCTTCTTCAACGCTTTGTCTACTTAATTTAATAAGCAATAAATCATGACAAGATACCATTGTCAAGATAATTTTTTTTCATTCTGAAAAATATTTATTCAATAAATTTTATGCCAGACACATCTATTATTTCATCACTCCTTGGTGTAAAAATCACGTTTTTACTTTTTCCGTAAATATTTTGCTGTTGATATAGATTCACAAAAGGTATGTCACTAGAAATATCCTCAATAATTTTTTGGTAAATTTGTTCTCTTTCAGAATTTTCTACAGTGCTCGATCCTAAATCTATTGCTTCATCAATTTCTTTGTTTTTTTCTTCACTTACTTTGTACTGCGACATTGTTTGACTTGTATGTAACCATTGCTTAAGTGTAGTACCAGCGTCAAAAGTGCTGCTCCCCCAGCCTATAAGCCAAAGATCTGCGTTTATTTCCCCGGAAATAATACTACTAACATATGCTCCCCAATCAATGTATTGCAACTCTACTTCAATTCCAACTTCTTCAAGATTTGCTTTTATAGCTTCTGCAACTTCTTTATCCATAAGATATCTCCCGTTTGGTGATTGGAGTTTTAGCTTTAAGTCTTCTTTTCCACTTTCCTTAAGTAATTCCTTTGCTTTTTCAGGATCATAGTTATAGCCAGTTACATCAGGATTATATCCTAAGTCAAAATTACATACAGGTTGATTGCTTATAGTTGCATTATTTGAAAGTATGTTTTGAATTATGCTTTCTCTGTTGATAGCAAGATTAATTGCCTCTCGTACCATTGGATTTTCTACATTTGTATTATTCATTGTAAAGCTAAGCATAATAAATCTAGTACTATCTACTTTAGCTACTTCTAAATCTGAATCTGCATTTATTTCTTCTATTTGATGTGGCGGAACATTTGTAATTATGTCAGCTTGTTTAGCCTGAAGAGACATCACTCTAGATGATGTTTCTGGTACTGGCTTAAAAACAACCTCTTCAATCTCAGCTAACTCTCCCCAATAATTATCATTTCTTGATAATCTTATCTCATCATCTTTAATCCACGACTTAAAAATGTAAGGACCACTACCAATAGGATTTTGAGAAAATTCACTATTGCCTACTTCCTCAACATAGTGTTTTGGAACAATTCGCAACTCAGCAAGTCTACTTAGTAAAACTGGATTGGGATAAGCAGTTTCAATTATTAATTCTTCATCTGATAATTTCTTCATGTTTATAATAGAGTTATAATAGCCTCTTCTTGGACTATTAGTCTCTTCATTTAGTATTCTTTCAAGCGAATAAATTACATCTTCAACTTTTAGCTTTTCACCATCATGAAAGTATATATCATTTCTGATTTTGAATCTCCACTCATTATCACTTAAACTCTCATATTCAGTTGCAATGTTTGTAACTAACTGCATGCTATTATCTCTTTTCAAAAGGGTATCAAATATCTGATACTCAATATTTCCTGTTGGGCTATCTGTATGCATTATGGGATCTAAGGTGGTTGCATCTACTCCTTGCAAAATAACCAATTCGCTTTTACCTTCAACTTGATCGTTAGCAGAACTGTCACTGCACGCACTTAAGATAATTATTAATACTATTGTTATAACTAGGTACTTTTTCATTGTAAATTCCTCCAATTTTTATTTACTAGATTTGTTAGCAACTTAAAAAAAGGAATTTCCATATTCATCACTCCTAAGGTATGAGTTAATACAAAAACCCCACCTCTCTTATGAGAGGCGGGGCAACCGCGGTACCACTCTCTTTCCTACTAATAGGCACTCAAGTATACTACTGATCTAATAATGGTGGTATAAATAAAAAACTCCGTCTCAATTAAGAGACGGAGTAAATTCCGTGGTACCACTCTTGTTCCAGATAAACTGGCAACTTATTAGATACATAATATCTTAACCCTTAGATATCGGTGGGTTTCCGCTTACCCTACTATTTTCAGGCTTGTGCTCTGAGAGGAATTCTTTTATAAATTTTGATGCTGGATTCCACCATCCCAGCTCTCTATTGTCACTGTTTATAAATTACTATTTCTCGTCTACGCATTAACTCAATATATATTGTTAAGAAATATATCACGCTCAAAGTACCTTGTCAAGCTATTTCTTATCAATTATTTCCATGAAGCATTAAATAAATCTATTAGTTCATCACCTCTTGCACTCCAATTTAACTCATCAATAACGCCATATATGTCATTTTGCTGATACAAGTTAATAAAAGCAGTATCTGCGACTACTTGCTTTATAACTTGATTATATAAATCTTCTCTCTTTTGATCATCTAATGTAACTAATGCTTCTTCGATTAAATTATCAACCGTATTATTAGTATTGTCATCAACAGAGTAGTAAGCAGTAGAGTTATCTGTGTGTAGCCATTGATTCAGGGTTGCTCCTGCATCAAATGTGCCATTACCCCAACCTATTAACCACAAATCTGCATCCATTGTTCCATTTATAATTTTTGAAACGTAGTTGTTAAAATCTTCAAACTGTAAATTTACAGTTATTCCTAGCTCACCTATTTGTGCAGCAACGGCTTGTGCTACTTCTTTATCTAATGTATACCTACCAGAAGGAGACTTTAAGTTAAGAGTTATGTTTTCTGCATCAGCTTCTTTTAAGAGTTCTTTAGCCTTTTCAATATTGCTTTCTCTAACTAAGACTTCTTCGTCATAACCCAAATCAAAAACACTTATTATTTGACTTGATACTGTTGCTTTATTAGAAAACAAACTTTCAACAATACTTTTACTATCTACAGCCAATTCAATTGCTTGTCTAACCTTTAAATGTTTAACAGTTTCATTTGATGTTGTAAATGTTAAGAACATAACTCTTGAGGATGGCACTTCTTCTACTCTTACCCCTTGAGCTTCTTCTAATTCACCAGCACTATGTGGTGGTACATTTGTAATAAGATCTGCTTCTCCTGCTTGTAAAGCCATTACTCTTGATGCGGCTTCAGGTACTGGCTTAAAGATGACTTCTTTTATTGGAGGCTCACCTTGCCAATGATCTTCAAAAGCTTTTAAAACTATTCGTTCGTCTTTTACCCATTCATCAAACTTGAAGGGTCCACTTCCTATTGGGTTTTGAGAAAATTCACTATTGCCTACTTCTTCAATATAGTTTTTAGGTACAACTTCTAATGCAGCTAATCTTGCTAATAAAATTGGTGATGGCTCTTTAGTTTTTATTGATACTTTATTAGAATCTAATACATTAATGCTTTCTATAAAACTATAGTGACTTCTTCTTGTGCTCTTTGTATCAGGATTTACTATTCTATCTATCGAAAATTTTACATCTTCAGTAGTTAAAGTATCTCCATTATGAAACTTGATTCCTTCTTTTATTGAGAATTCCCAAGTGAGATCATCTATCATTTCCCACTCAGTAAAAACACTAGGTTCTAATTCCATATCATTATTTCTTTTGAGTAAAGTATCAAATATTTGATGATCCACATTTCCACTTGGCGAATCTGAGTGCATAGCTGGATCAAGTGAAGTTGCATCTACGCCTTGTAATATTGTTAATTCTTCTTTTTTTTGTTCATCGGGCTCTGTTGTATCTTCATTAGTACATCCTACTAATACTAGAGTGGATATAAGAGTTATAAGTAATAATTTTTTTAATAATTTAGTCATTTTGTTTCTCCTTTATTTTTTATTATGATGTATAGTAGTAGTTTTTCTTTTTTTTATAATCACTCTCGTCCATAATAGCCACTCCTTAAAATTTTATATTAAAAAAACCTCCATCTCTTCAGAGACGGAGGTTCCGCGGTACCACACTGATTTTAAACTTTTCGTTTAACACTTAATGAATACAACTCTTCTTAAAGGGTCCACAAAAATATAAAAAACCCGTCTCTTTTAAGAGACGGGATATATCCGCGGTACCACTCTTTTTCCAAATAGGCTGCTTTATAGAATAAATTGTATTCATACCTTAATAACGGAGGCAAACCCGTTAATCCTACTTAGTTTCAGATTAAAGCTCGAGGATGTATTCATTTAGAGTAGGAAGCGCTAGGTTCCACCAATCCCAGCTCTCTATTGCTATACTTTAAATTACTCTTTCCTGTCAACGCCACATTCTTTATTCAATTGAAGTTGTGTACTAATATACTACGATTGATTTGCTGTGTCAAGCTATATTTCGTTTTTTAAATAATTATTCACTGATATAAGATGTTTATAAACTGTTTATAGTTATGTTGATAAATAAGACAACCTAAAGTAATTGAAGTGTTTTATAAAGATAAACCGCCTTTAGCACTTTAATCTTCTAAACATTAAGTGAGTCTAGCTTATAAAAGAACAGTTTTTTACGATAACTAAATCTTGTTTTAACACTATTTAAGTTATTTATAGTTTTCTGAATATTTTATAATATTCTTATTTATATCTTGCAAATGTGGACAACTCACATCTTTTACACAGGCTTATCCACAGTTTTCCACAGACATCACGGTTATCTTAATAATATTTATTCATTATCATCTAAAAAATGTGCATACCCAACTTCTTTTAAATAATTTTTCCATGCCAAATTTTTACCAAATTCTGCTGCAGCAACTGATTGCTCTACATTAGCAAGCTGTTCTTGTGCCTGAAGCAATCCAACAAGCGGACTACTACCATTTGATCCTTGTCCAAGTTCATATGTTAACTGAGCTATATCTAGTTGTTCTTTCATGATATCTAAATTCTCTAAAGCAGTCTCATAGGACATCTCTGCTTGCTGATAGTCCATATGTGCTTTTGTAACAGTCTCTTTGGCATTTAACCAGGTATTGTCATATGCTAAGTTTTTATGATTATAATATGCTGCAGATTCTTTATACTCAATGCTATTATCACGATGTCTTTCATCTACATATTCCAAATTCTTCTCTGCTAAATCAATTTCTTGCCTAGCCTGAAACATATCAGTTCTATATTCATACGCAATTTCTAGTGCTTCTTCCAAAGTTAAATCAACTTTCTCATACTCAGGCTCGACTAACTCAACCTCTGAGTCAATTGGTAAACCTACGGCTTTATTAAACTCCATTTTTGACTTTTCTAAATCCGATTCAGCATTCTTTATTGTTATATTATCATTGTTATGCTGCATCTTAATTAATTGTAAATCTGATTTAGAAAGCGTGCCTAGCTCATATGTTAATATAGAATTATCATATTGTTCATTTGACCTTTCAAATGCTTTTTGTTGGACTGCTAACATTTTTTTTGCTTGCAATAAGTCGTAAAAAGAGCTCTCTGCTAATAATTTAAATCCTTCTGTTGTGTCGGTATCTGAATAAACTAGTAATTCTGCAGATTGCCTAGTCTTGGTTTGGATTATGTCAACAGCCTGTGTCATTGTAAGCCTACGTGTCGACTGTAGTCCTAGCACTGATGCAGCCATCGAGTTTGCTTGTTTGACAGTTTCATTTTTCCCGGTATTAATCTCAAAAAAAGCTTCACTTGCTTGACTTTCAGCCTCTTCTAAACCCTCTATTAAATTACTTGGCTCCATCAGTTTCACAATTTCTACTGCTTCATCATTACTAACCCCAGTGGTACTCTCTACTTGATTTACCATTCCTGATAAAACTTGCCGACTAATAGGTCTTTCGACTAACTCATAATAATTTTCGCCTATAATCTCAATAGAACCAGCAGTAGTGGTTAATTCCTCAAATTCTACATTCTCAACATATTCAATTTCTCTTTGAATATCTATTACTTGTGATGATAATTGATCTGCTGTTCTCCTCATATCTCTCTCAAGTCTTCTTAATTCTGCATTACCATCTTTAGATATATCTATTTGAATATCTTGCAATTCCATCTGAGCTTCTGCCACTTGTTTCTCTAAATTATTACTTAGAGTCATCTCAATTGCTTCATCTAAAGTTAGTGTTAATACTTCTTGTTCTTGTTCATCTACCTCTGAAACTATTTCTGGGTTATCTGCTTCTTGCGCCAAAGAAATGGTAAAGGTAAATATTATCGATATTATAGTTATTAATCCCAAAACTTTCTTCATCATAATTTGCCTCCTATTTTAAATGAGAAAGAGGATAAGCATAAATACTTATCCTTCTATTTTCTTGCTCCAGACACCCTTCTTAATATCATCAGAGCATCACTTGCATCAACAATACCATTATTTGTTACATCTGCTATATTAAATTGTTCTTGATTAAACTTGCTTAAAGTTAGTGGATCTAGCAGTGCTACAACATCATTCATATTAACAATATTATTTAAGTCCACATCTCCTTTGTGAACTTCTGGCTTTCTATAAAAATCATCTTCAGAATCTTCTTCTGATGGAGTTTCTTCTTGTTCTTGTTCTTGATCTTGCTCATTTTCTTGACCATTGCCCATAGAGTCTGAAACTGTTCCTGAACTGTGAATAGACTTAATAAAACATCTTGCAGAAATCTCCCTACCAATATTTAAAGTGATTGTAGCATTGTTTTCATCATATAAATCTACCTCTATCTCATTTGTCTTTAGATTATAAGCAGCCTGACCTCTTAGTAAACCAACTGAATTAATGGTCATCATAAAAGGATATGTAGGTTCAACATTATAAACCCTTTTTGAATTGAGATAAAAATATACAGGAATCGTTATAGTTTTAACGGTATTTGGCTCTAGATATGTTGTGTAACTAGTGCTTCCTAATACTATTTTATTAAATGGAACTCTATCTTTTTCTACAATAACAGAATAGTTTTGATATTGTCTAACTAAAGAGTCAACTTTGAAATATATTTTTTGACCTCTTTCCAGATATGTTGAAATGAAAAAAGTATTGTCACTACTTAATCTAGTTCCTCCATAAAGAAAATTATAGTTTTGATCGTATAAATGCCCTCTAATTTGTCTGTCAGCTTTTCCTCTTATAGCATAGTAGCCAGCTTCTTGGGCAATAAATTCATAGGTATCTGTATCATACTCTCTTGGAAAATCACCCTGCACGTAGTTATTCAATGACACTTTTTTTGCTTCAAAAAATTGGTCTCCAACTTCTTCTGCATAAGCTGTTATATTAAATAATAAGAAAACTATAAGCACAACTGAAAATGCTATTTTCATTTTATTTCCCTTCTTCTAAGTCACAACAACTGCACTTAAACATATATCCAACGCCTCTTTTGGTATGAATATATTTAGGATTTGCAATATCATTATCATCTATTGCTTTTCTTAAATTTCTGATATGTGCCATTACAGTACTATCATTCTCTGATGCTGGATTATTCCAAACTGTCTGGTATATCTCTTTTTTTGATTTATATGTCTCTTCATTTTTGATTAAATAAATAAGCAATTTTACTGTTAAATCACTTGCTTCTTGCTCTTCACCTTTTACATATATTTTCTCTTGAACCAAGTCAACAGCTAACTCATCGCAAAAATATATGCCATTTTCTTCTCTCTGACACTGATTTCTTTTATGCTGATAATACTGTTGGTTAACTAATGATAACAGCTCATCAATATTCTCAATATCAAATTTTCCTGTTGCTTTTTGTACAACCTCTAATACTATTCCTTTCTGCTTATCCTCAGGTGTTAGTATTATTATTACTGCATCTTTAATATTTCTAACATTACTTGAGAATTGAATAATATCACAATCATCTAATTCCATGTCAATAATAACTAGATCATGCTCTTCTTCTTTATATTTTTGTAATCCTTTAAATTTGTCATCTAAGACATCCACTTTTAATCTTTCTGCTTCTAAATACATTTTCAGAGTGTCAGTAACCGCTAAGTCATCACTCAGTATTAATACTTTATCTGCTTTCATATTCTTCCTCCTAATGATTTTCTAAAAATATGTTCGCTTTTGCACATTGTGTGGTGTTTAATCTTATCCACATCATCCACAAGCTAATTCTTATTATATTGTATACAGTAAATATTTATAATTCTAAACTTATTCTTAAAATAGTTGTTATAACAATGTTTTTTCAACATATATGAGCTCCTTAATTATTTATTAACAACTAAACACATCTCTTTTTACTGTTTTTCCACACATTCAAAAGTTTTTCCATAAAGTTATCCACAATTTGTGTATAAGGTGTTGACAAACAGCTGTGCGTAAGAACAACTGTGTGCAATAACTTTCTGAATCATTTAAAATATTTTTCTATATTTTTAAAGATTATCTCTTGATTTTCAAATACCACAATTTCTTTTATGCCCTTATCGTATAATACTTTATACCCCTTATAAAGATCTCTTCCTAGTTGTTCTACACTATGTGAATCTGAACCAATTGTAAACAGCTCTCCTCCCAAGGAAATATATAAGTCAATAAAGTCTATGCTAGGATTTGGGGAATCTAAGCCATAGGAAAATCCCCCTGTGTTTATTTCTAGAGCTATTTTTCTCTCTATCATTTCCTTAAATATTGTTTCTATCAAGTCTTGGTCTGCTTTAATATCATAGGGCTTGAACTTTAAGTTATATCTTTTTGGAAGGTCAAAGTGACCTATTGAATTTAATTTATCTATTGCTCTTATACATTCAAGCATCTCTTCGAAATACTTTGTCCAAACCTCATCTATTGGACCCTCTAGTATCTTATCACTATATAAATCTACTTTTGATACATTATGAATAGAACCTAGTAAAAAATCAAACTCATAATTGTTAATTAATTTGTTAATATTATCTATTACGTCTGGCTGCATACCTATCTCAACACCAGCAACAATTTTTATTTTACTTTTGTACTTTTTTTTAAGTATGTTTATTTCCTTGAAAAATTTATCTATGTCAAAGAGAAATGGAACCTCTCTTATATAGGGACTCTTTTCATAGTCTATATGATCTGTAAAGCATATTTCACTCATATTGAGCTCTATTGCTTTTTTAATATTTTCTTCTAATGACGCTATAGCATCAACAGAATAATTGCTATGGACATGATAGTCAACCATTTTATCACCATTTCTTTTTCTATTACAATTATATACACTAATCAATAATGAACAATTTTATCAAATAATTATTCATTATTGAGATGGATAGATTCCATAATAGATTTATTAACCAAGCATCCAATGCCCTCCATCAACACTAATAGTTTGTCCAGTAATCCATTTTGCATTATCTGAAGCAAAGAATGTAGTCATGTAAGCTATGTCTTCTGGGTCTCCTAACTTTCTTAATGCTATTGATTCCAAAACCTTCTCTTGTCCTTTTTCACCCATTGCCAGCCATTGTTTCTCAGAAGCAGGATTAGATCTTATAAAACCTGGTGCAATACAATTAACTCGTATATTAAATTCACCAAGCTCTCTAGCAGTTTGGCGAGTAAATCCAATCAATCCAGCTTTTGCACTTGCATAAGCCTGTATACCAGTTAAGCTATATGATCTGCCTGCTCCAGAGGAAATATTTATAATAGATCCTTTCTCTTGCTTTTTCATAATCGATGCAGCTGCACGTGTGAAATTAAATGCTCCATCAAGATTTATTTCGAATATTTTTTTCCATTCTTCATCACTTACTTTTTCAATAGCTTGAGCTACTTGCCCAGCAACACCCCCAGCATTATTTACAATAATGTCTAGTCTTTTATGAGTGCTCTCAATTTCTTTAATAAGATCATTTACCATTTTTGAGTTGCTGACATCAACAATTCTTTTAAAGCAACTTCCACTTCTAATTTTATTTGCTTGTTCTACTGTCTCATCTAACACTTCTTCTAATATATCACAAGCAAAAACTATTGCTCCATTTTCAACTAAATCAAATACAATACTTCTTCCAATACCATGTGATGCTCCAGTTACAATTGCTACCCTATTGTTTAACATAAAAAAACCCCTCCGTTAGTCTCTAAAATTCATTTTATCACTTTTTATCATTAATGCATCAATTTATCTTAAATTTTATTATAAAATCATTAAAAATTGCATTTTTTTATCTTTTTTGTAAAAGGGTTTTAACTTTATTGTTGAAATATCTTTTATAAAATCAAAGGAGTTAAATTATGAATAGAGAAAATATGTCATTTGAAACAATGTTATCCCATTATGGAGAGGATAGGAGAGATTCTTTTGGCGCAGTAGTTCCGCCAATTTATCAAACTTCGCTTTTTACTTTCCAATCAATGAACGATCTATCTGGTGCCTTCAACAATGAAGATGATAGCTTCATTTATACTAGAGGTAATAATCCTACTGCAAAAATTGTTGAGGAAAAAATTGCTTATATGGGAAACGGAGAATGTGCAAAGCTATTCTCTTCAGGTATGGGTGCTATCTCTTCTGCAATATTGTCTTGTGTAAAATCCAAGAATCATATTGTAGCAGTAGAAACAGTTTATGGACCTACTATCAAACTTTTAACTGAGTATCTTTTTGAAAAATTTGACATTGAAACTACTTTTGTTAAAGCAAATGCAAATGATATTATAAATGCTACAAAAGACAATACTAAGCTAATTTACTTAGAAAGTCCTACATCTTTAGTTTTTGAGGTTATAGACATAAAAAAGGTAACTACCTTTGCAAAAGGAAGAGGTATAAAGACTGTTATTGATAATAGTTGGGCAACTCCCATATATTAAAAGCCCCTTTATTTAGGTGTTGATATTTCTGTTCATTCTATTAGTAAATATATCTCTGGTCATAGTAATATTGTTGCTGGTGTAGCTATCTCTAGTAAAAAAATAATCAAAAGCATGTTAAAAAATGAACATGCTTTATTTGGGGCTAAAATTTCTCCACTAGAAGCATGGTTGATTCTTAGAGGCATACGAACTTTACCAGTTAGAATGAGACAACATAGTGAGAGCACTCTCATTATTGCAAAATACTTAGAAAGTCATCCAAAAATCCTGAAAGTGAACTATCCCGGCTCAAGAGTCACCCTGAGCATGAACTAGCTAAAAGACAAATGATTGGGTTTAGTGGCCTATTTAGCTTTATTGTTGATTCGGATTTAAAAGGAACACATAAATTTGTAGATGATTTAAAGTACTTCAATATTGGAGTTAGCTGGGGAGGATTTGAGAGTTTGGCAATAAACCTTGCTAGAGATGGAAAAGATCAATCTATACCAAGTGGGCTGGTTAGAGTCTCTATTGGTTTAGAGTCAGCACAAGATTTAATAAATGATTTAGAACAAGCTTTAGAAAAGATATAAAAAAAGCTCTTCCTTGTAAATTGTAGTTAATATCTTACAAGGAGAGCTTTTTGTTGCTTAATCAATTATTATTTATAGGCATCCTCAACTGTATAAAAACTAGGCTTTCGTTGATGTAGAAATTCTGCTAGTCTTAATGCTCCACTAATGAAGAGGTCTCTTGAAATAGCTTTATGGTTAATTTCAATAACTTCCTCTTCTCCTAAGATTTTAATTTTGTGATTACCTACTACAGTCCCGCCTCGTATAGAATGCATCCCAATATCTTCTTTACTTCTTTTTCCACTATTAGGATTTCTTCCATAAACGACTTTAGTGTTTTCTCTATCTGTCTGGATTACATTAACTAATTCTTTTGCTGTTCCACTTGGACTGTCGACCTTTCGATTATGATGTTCTTCAATTAACTCAACATCCCAGCCAGGAAGTTGAGATAAAGCTGTCTTTAGAAGTATTTTTAGTATTGCAATGCCAGTACTTGTGTTTCCTGCTTGCAAAACAGGGATTGTATCACCTGCTTTTCTAATATAATCCATTTGATTATCTGTATATCCTGTTGTGCACAATAATGTCGGCACTTCTTTTTCTATAGCATATTCCAAAATATCCTCTAAATTTGCTGGATGTGAGAAATCTATAATCAAATCTGCTTTTTCTTCAAAGTTATTTAAGGAACTAAGATATTTGTCATCTCTAGGATCAACTGATGCCTTTATTATGTATGTATCAAGGCTACTCAGTTTACTTATTAGCTTTTGCCCCATTACTCCTCCAGCACCATATATAATTATATCCATAATTAATACCTAAATTAAGTCTAGTTTTTTAAGCTCTTCATTTATAACGACTGTGCTTGATTCCTTTACTTCTACTAATGGAAGTCTCATGTAGCCCTTAATTTTACCCATTACTTCTAAAGCTTTTTTTACTGGCATAGGATTGTTTTCTATAAATAAAGCTTTAACTAAAGCATTATATTTAAGCTGCATTTTTGTTGCTTCTTCTAAATTACCTTTTAAGTATGTATGTACCAAGTTTGAAGTTTCTGATGGTAAAACATTCGCCAATACCGAAACCACGCCAACACCACCAAGTGATAAAACTGGTAATATTTGATCATCGTTTCCAGAATAAATTGAAAAATCAGATGGAGTTAACCTTACTACTTCTGCAATTTGTGAGATATCGCCACTCGCTTCTTTAACTGCTACAATATTTTCAACTTTAGATAGTTCCATGACAGTTGCAGGAAGCATATTACAGCCTGTCCTTCCTGGGACGTTATACATCATGATTGGCAATTTTGTGCTGTTTGCAATTGCAGTAAAATGTGCAATCAAGCCTTCTTGAGTGGCTCGATTGTAATAAGGAGTGACAACTAATAAGCCATCAGCTCCTACGCTTTCGCTATATTGGCTCATCTTAATTACTTTATCTGTATAATTACCTCCAACACCAACGATTACTGGTATTCTGCTATTAATCTTTTCTATAGTAAATTTGACTAGTTCTTTCTTTTCAGATACTTCCATAGTAGCTGCTTCACCCGTTGTTCCACAAACAATAATTGCATCTGTTCCCTCTTTTACATGCCACTCTAATAACTTCTCATAGCTAGGATAATCTATACTTCCATTTTGATTAAAAGGCGTTACAATCGCAACTCCTGAACCTTTAAATAACATTTTAGCACCTCACATAATTTTATTTTGTAAATCATTTTGATGTATTTGTTCTACTTCTTGTCTCTTTGTTGTTAGTCTATACTCATTGTTTTTAACAAATACAATTGCTGGTTTTCCTAACCCATTGTAATTACTTGCCATAGAATAATTATATGCACCAGTTGAAAATATCGCTATGTAATCATCATCTGTGACTTTAGGCATTAAGCATTCTTTTATTAGGATATCTCCTGACTCACAACACTTCCCAGCTATAGCAGACTTTTGACAATCAAGCGGGATCACATTATTAACAACAACTGCTTCATAATAAGCATCATACAAACTAGGTCTGATATTGTCAGCCATACCACCATCTACCATTATATAGTTCAAATCACCCGCGGTTTTCTTGGTTGCTTCTACTTTATATACTGTAATAGCAGAAGGACCAATTAACGATCTTCCTGGTTCTATTGTTATTTGCTCTAAATTCAAGTTTAGTTCTTCTACGTGTTTTTCAACAGTTTTAACAATAATTTCTAATAACTCACTGTTGCTAGGTTCTTCTTGACTACCTTTTTCTTTAATTGCATACCCACCACCAAAGTTAAGCTCCTCTACAGTGATCCTCAGCTCATCCTCTATTTTTTTAGCTAATGTAATCATTGATTTAACCTCTGACAAAAATGTTTCAGAATTATTAACTTGTGAACCAATATGACAATGAAGTCCTCTAAACATTAGTCTATTGTCATTACTTATTTCTTTGATAACTGTAAGCAGCTCTTTATTATCTTTATCAATGCCAAACTTGGAGTTCTTTTCTGCTGTAATTAAATGCTTATGCGTATCAGCATAAATATCTGGATTGATTCTAAACATAACATTTACAGTTTTGTCGAATCTATCTGCTAATGCTTTAATCTTGCTAACCTCTTGCAAATTATCTATTACTATTATCCCAATATCATTCTCTATTGCATACTGAAGTTCAAGAAAGGATTTAGAATTTCCATGAAGATAAACATTCTTCATATCAAACCCTGCTTTAATTAAAGCATACATATCACCAATAGATATAGCATCAATAGATAAGCCCAATTTTTTCATAAGTTTTGCTACATAGTCAGTTAAAAGTGCTTTTGAAGCATATGCTATTTTGGTTTTTAATCTATTAGAGCTGAAAGCTTTTTTATACCTCTCAACTCTATCCTCAATATCATTCTGATCATAAATATACAAAGGAGTCTTAAACTCTTTTGCCAACTTCTTTACTGAAATTTCTCCTATATATAACTCATTATTATTAATATTACTAGTCTTTGTAAATAACATTTTTTCCTCCACAAATTCTTCTATACTTTTTAATGTTTCTATTTAATATCAAAAAACTTAAGCTGTGAATGCTCTTTTTTAAGATAGCTCATCATGATATTTTTAATATTTATGGAGTTTGCTTTATGAACTTCTAAACTAAACTTAACATTATAAAAATTACCATATCTACTGAGCATTGCTATCACTACACTTACTTATTAATTTTATGCATTATATCACTAATGCTAAAATTTTCAAAGTATTATTTGTATCCCATAATTATTCTATCTAAATTATTGTAGTCTTTAATTACATCAATGTTTCTAAATCCCTTTTGAGCCATAATTTCTTCAACTTGTTTTCCTTGATTACTCCCTATTTCAAATGCTAAAATACCCTTATCCTGTAAAAAGTTATACCCCTTATTTACTATCTCTTTATAAAAGAACAAGCCATCTTCTCCACCATATAACGCCTCTTTAGGTTCATTTGCGACGTTTTTTGGTAAAATCTTCATTTCTTCTTTTGATATATATGGAGGATTGCTTACAATGCAGTTAAATTTAGTTTTACCTAAATTTGAAAATAAATCACTTCTAATAAATTCTATTCCCCTATCTACTTTATTCTCTTTAGCATTGCGTTTTGCAACTTCTAAAGCCTCTTTTGATATATCTATTGCTATTATTTTACTTCTTTCTAAATTTTTTGCCAAAGCTATGGCGATAGCGCCACTCCCTGTACCGATGTCTAAAATATTTACATCTTTATTCTTAAGATTTCTTACTAATAACTCTACTAATAACTCTGTCTCAGGTCTTGGAATTAAAACATATTCGTTCACATAAAAATTCAAGCCATAGAATTCTTGATTTCCCAGCAAATATTGAATAGGCAAACCATCAACTATTTGTTTTGCTTGCTTTAATAAACTCTGAACTATGTCTTCATTTACCTTCTCTTCTAATTCCCCTATTAATTGATGATATTTCTTATTTAATCCATTCATTAACAAAAGACGGGCAGTAACCCGTCCTTTTGACTCATCTTCTAAAATTGCACTAAGCTCATTCCACAGTTCCCTAACTGTCATATTAACCACCTATATTTGCTAATTTTGCAGCTTGATCCTCTGTTCGCAAAGCTTCAACAAATTGGTCTATCTCACCATCTAAAACCTTGTCTAGTTGATGAACTGTGAGATTTATTCTATGGTCAGTTACTCTTGATTGAGGGTAGTTATATGTTCTAATCCTCTCACTACGATCTCCTGTACCAACTTGGCTTCGTCTCTCACTAGCCATCTCCGCATCTTGCTTTTCTCTTTCTACCTCTAGCAATCTACTTCTTAAGACTCTCATGGCTTTTTCTCTATTCTTTATTTGAGATTTTTCATCTTGAATAGAAACAACTGTGTCTGTTGGTAAATGAGTGAGTCTAACAGCAGAATACGTTGTGTTAACACTCTGCCCACCAGGGCCACTTGAGCAAAAAATATCAACTCTAATATCATTAGGATCTATATCAATATCTACCTCTTCAGCTTCTGGCAAAACAGCCACTGTAGCTGTTGAAGTATGAATTCTGCCACTTGTTTCTGTTGTAGGAACTCGTTGAACCCTATGCACACCGCTTTCATATTTAAGCTTACTGTATGCACCTTTTCCTTCAATCACAAATGTAACTTGCTTTACTCCACCAATGCCGGTCTCTCTTAAATCCATAATCTCAGTTTTCCAGCCTTGTCTCTCTGAATACCTTGTATACATCCTGTAAAGCTCAGCTGCAAAAAGAGCTGCTTCTTCTCCTCCAGCACCTGCTCTAATTTCTACAACAACATTTTTATTATCATTTGGATCTTTAGGAATAAGTTCTTTCTTAATTTTTTCCTCTAAATCCTCTTTTTTATCTTCTAGACTTTTAATTTCGTCATAAAGCATCTCATAAAACTCACCACTAGATTCGCTGTCCAACATTTCTCTTGTATCTTCTAGTTCTTTTAAAATTTCCTCATATTTGTTGGTAAGCCTAACAGTTTCAATCAATCCTGCATGTTCAACTGAATAGTCCTTAAACTTTTCCTGATTATGAATTATTTTTGGATCTGATAATAAGCGATTAAGCTCTTCGTATCTCTCTTTGATGGCTTTTAATTTATCTAGCACTTGCTTTCACTCCCTGCTCAAAAGTTTCATCTATTTCATTCTGTTTTTCTAAAACTGATTTCAAAGCTATTATTGCAATTTCTAATTGATCGTCTGAAGGCTCTTTTGTTGTTAGTTTCTGCATCCATAGACCAGGCACTAAAACCATTCTCCAAAATTTGCTCTCTTTATTCTTTCCCGCTAACATTATTAGTTCATAGCTTATTCCAGCAATTAATGGTAATAAGATTATTCTCGTAATAACTCTTTCTATAACGGACTGCCAACCAAAGAAGGAAAAGACCAACACCGCTAATAACATGACTAAAAGCATAAATGCTGTACCACATCTTATATGAATGGTAGTATATTTTTTTGCTTCTTCCACAGTTAAAGGACAATCATTCTCATAACAATTAATAGTTTTATGCTCTGCACCATGATATTGAAAGACTCTATTTATTTCTTCCATTTTTCCTATGAAATAAACATACAAGACAAATAAAGAAATTCTTACAAAACCCTCTATTAAATTCAATGCTAATATGTCGTCAACTCTATCACTAATAAAACCTGTTAATATTGTTGGCAAAACAATAAATAATCCTACGGATGCTAATATTCCAAAAAAAACAGATAGGTATAATGCTTTATCGTCCATAACTTCATCTTCATCGTATGCTATATTTGAAGCATACATCAAAGTTTTTATGCCTAAATACATGTTATCAACTAAGTTGAATCCACCCCTAACAATAGGCCATTTCTTCCAATCTGCTTTTTTATTTTTTGTTGTAAATTCTTGTTTTATTGAGACAGAACCATCTGGCTTTCTTACAGCAACACTGTATGCATTTGGGCTTCTCATCATTACACCCTCAATTACAGCTTGCCCCCCGATTCTTTCTCTTTCCATATTTATTCTCCTTTAGGTAACTCATGGCAATGCCTACATCTTGCCTCATATGATTCTCTAGCCCCTAATAAAACTAAAGGCCCATCTATTGGTGCAGGTTTGCCATCAATCAATCTTTGTGTTCTGCTTGCAGGACTTCCACATTTCATACATATTGCGTGTATTTTATCTACATACTCTGCAACCGCCATTAAATGAGGAGTTGCCCCAAAAGGTTTTGCTCTAAAGTCAGTATCTAATCCCGCTGTAATCACTCTATATCCTTGATCAGCTAATTTTTGACACACCTCAACTAAATTGTTATCAAAAAACTGTACCTCATCAATTGCAATTACTTCAGTATCATCTTCTATGTAATTTAAAATGTCTTCTGGATGTTCGATGTTTATAGCCTTTTCTGAAGAGCCATCATGCGAAACTACGTCATTATTACTATAGCGTTTATCCATTAAAGGTTTAAAAACTTGCACTTTTTGCTTGGCATAGCGTGCTCTCTTTATTCTTCTTATAAGCTCTTCACTTTTGCCAGAAAACATACTTCCACAAATAACCTCTATCCATCCATCATTTTTATTCATTAACATAGCATTACCTCGCAATCTTAAGTCCATTTCTTATTATACCCGAGCAATCACTTGTAGAAAAGCAAAAACAAAACAAGAGTATATAAAATTAGAAAAGCAGAGCTGTAAAGCTCTGCTTTAGGATACTTATTTGAGTCCGTAGCGCTTTTTAAACTTGTCAACGCGTCCGCCTGAGTCTACAAGCTTCTGCTTACCAGTGAAAAATGGATGACATTCTGAGCATAGTTCAACTCTTAATTCTTCTTCTGTAGAACCAGTCTCAAATGTGTTACCACAAGCACAGGTAACTGTACATTTCTTATATTCGGGATGTAAATCTTTTTTCACATCTTTCACCTACCTTCTGTAAAGTCGCGAATAGGATTATATCATACTAATTATCTCTTTTGCAAGCATAAGAGCAAAATTATTTTAAATACTATGTATTTTCCTATTAGTTTTTATTTTATTGTAATATTTCATTATCTTTATGCGACTAACTTGATAACATATTATCACATTGGATACTTAATTGAAAGGCACCAAAAAAAGGATCTCGTAATTAGAGCTTTTTAGTTAACCTTTTTTCAGCAGACTCCTTCTTTTGAAACTTATAAGTGCCAATAAGCATATAAAAAGTTGCTGGTGGTAGCCCTCCCATAAACACACTAGATAAAAACTCTACTCCTCCTGCATAAAAAACTGTAAAAGAGACTGCAAGCCAAACTAGAGCAAAAGCAAAGTAAATGCCTGTAGTTGCAAACAATTCTTCTTTTAGATAATCCCTAATATATAACCAATCATAGCCAGGAAACTTGAATACGAATCTACTTAAAAAATCTCCTGCTATTTTAACTGCAAAGGTTATTACCAAAAACCTCACTACTAATTGTGCATTATCAACATTGAGAACATCTTCGCCAAGCTCATATTCACCACTACCAACAACTGCATTATCTACATTCCAAAACATAAATATGAGTTGGCCAACAGCTATTATTAGCAAGAATAATAGTACTTTTTTTGATTTCATGTATTACACCTCATATATTAAAAGTTGTTTTCACTAATAAAACTGCTTTATTTTGACAGATTATTTCAACACTCTAATTCTTCTATTATTAACCATTTTTATTCAATCTCTATTAATTATAAAGGCTGAATAATTTCACTTTAGAGTTTTCTAGTTAATCTTTTTTCAGCTGAATCTTTTTCAACAAACTTATAAGTGCCAATAAACATATAAAAAGTTGCTGGTAAAAATCCTCCTAAAAACACCCTAGACAAAAACTCTACTTCTCCCACATAAAAAACCAAGAAAGATACAGCAAGCCAAACTAGAGCAAAAGCTAGGTAAATACCTGCAGTTGCAAAGAATTCTTCTTTGAGATAATCTCTAATATAAAGCCAATTATACCCTGGGAACTTTAATATAAACTTGCTGAAGAAATCACCAGCTATTTTAACTGCGAAAGTAATTACTAAAAACTTTGCTGCTAACTGAGCGTTTGCTTGAAGTAGTATCAACCCACTTCTACTATCAATTACGTTTTCAATAATTACATTATCTATAGTCCAAAATTCAAAGATAAGCTGACCAACAGCTATCATTAGTAAAAACAAAACAATCTTCTTTATATTCATATACTACACCTCATATACCAAAAGATTATTTTCACCAACAAAAACAGTCTCCCCATCTGATAATTTTATCTCTACTACTTCTTGTTTTGTTCCATTTTCAAGAGTCATTGGCTGTGTTCCATTACTTAAAACTTCTCCCCACTTACCATAATATGGCTCACTTATAATTCTAACTTTCATACCCTCTTTAGGCTCGATCATAGAATCCTCTTCTACTTCTTCAGCTACTTCTGCATTTTCAACGGGTATTATAATTTCTGGTCTAATAACACCAGCTCTTATTTGTGTTGTTCCATTAATTGAAGTTAATTTACCTTCGTGAGACTTAAGAAGATCATATGTTTGAGGTAGCATCTCAACATTTCCAAATCCTTCAGTTGCTATTATAGTAATATCTTTTTCCTCTTGTCCAGTAATCCCAGAAGAAATCTCATAGCCAAACATGTCTACTATGTCTTGATTTTTAATTCCGCCTGCTATTATACCTCTTACATGATAAGCATCCGCTTTCATTAAAGCATCTTGGGTAACTCCAGCACCACATACTAAAATCTTGTCAGCATGTTCTTTAAGAATATCTTTTTCTTCTATAACTTGTGATGGGCTTTTAGATAATACTACTAGCTCGCCATAGTTTTCCTTGCCAACACCGAATACACCCTCGATATAGCATGCTGGCGTCTCAACTACGGCACCATAGTTTGGAATTATCTCTTTAACCCTTCCACTAATATAACCATATAGGTTAACGGGGCTGTATGGACGTCTTATTATTACTTTACCTGTCTTTGTATCAATGCGCTCTATTTTACCTCTTACTGGTGCTCTAATAGCTCCTGAGGCTATCCCATCAATAGAAGCTAGAATTTCATTGTATGTTACATCCTGCCCTTCTCTAACATGCATAAATGTTTTCATAAAGAATGGCGATACATTTAATTTTTTAGCAATTTCTACTTCAACTACTGATTCGTCTTCACTTAATCTTTCACGTATCATAACATCACCACGAGTTTTAGAAATATATTCTATTACTCCTGTATAAGGAGATTCAATACTTTTTCTTCTACTGAAAACGCCTTCTTTATAAGTAGCGATTTCATCTCCCTTTTTAACACTATCTCCAACATTAATAGTCAAAACTTCTTCGATCTTCTCATTTTTTATTTCTAGCTGTGAAGAAACTCTTACTCTCATAGGAGCTGAAGTATCCATCTCAGTTCTCGCAATAACTGTATCTGCAGTTATTTTGTCTCCTTCTTTAACAAATACATCTCCTGGATATGCTAGTTTTCGTCTTTTTTGAACTAACCTCATATGATTAATTGATTTAACTAAAGCTACTGGCATTACTTTACACCTCCATATAATTATCAGGATAAGCTTCTAAAGTATGTAACCATGACTTTAGTTGCTTACTTCTTTTTAAAGAGTCTTTTTCAAATTTTATAGGTCTTCCTCTGCCATCAATAATAATGCCTCCAGTTCCACCAGTTAGCAAGCTTTTAACCATTTTTCCACTGCCTTCACCAAAGTCATAATTATATGCTGGTTTGATTTCTACTATGGCTTCTTCGCCAGTATCTAATGGGAGCGATTTTAACTGCCCTGCAATTATGGACTCTTCAACTTTTCTGCCATCCTTAAATTCTATGACCAAAGTAGCTAATTCTTGACCATCTTTTGCGGCTGGTCCATTTGGTGCAATTACAGTGCCCAATGGAATTAGGCAGTCTTTTTTTAATATTTCAAAAATATTTTCTTTCATTATGCTCGACATTACACCTAAATGAGGCATCATGAAGATACTATCTACATAAAGCTCTGTTACCCCTTGTGGCTCAAAAGCATCTAACATAATTGCTAAGGCTTGTTTTCTATCTGGTGTATGGGACAATACTCCGCCAGAACCAATGATTACGTCAATATCAATATCTTTTATTAATGTACCGCCAGTTCCAACTTGATTAAACACCTCTTCAATCGATCGTTTTGTCTGAACACCAGAAAGACCTGAAGCTATTGATTTATGTCTTAAAACAGCAAGTCTTATTGCTTCTCTAGCAACAGCATGTTCAATTAACAAAGCTTTTTTTGTTTGGGGCAAAATTGTGGGATGAATCATCTTATTTGATAAAATATCTCTTAATTGAGCTTCATCAGCTGCAAAAGGAAGCCATCTTGCAATGTTATCTCCTCCTGTTTCAGCTAATACATTTCCAATTGAATAACTCATACCTAAATTTGCATCTACAGATCTATGATAACGTCTTCTGATATCTATATCTAAAGGATTAATCATTATGGTATTCATGTCTCTTTCTAGGTAGTCATCGTCTCTTTTTTGCTCTGCCAATACTAAAGATGAAAAAACATCTGTTGTAGCTCCTCCTATATCTACTGCTAAAATATTGATATCATTATCTTCACCAATAAGCTTCACTAAATCACCAACAGCATTTGGAGTAGGCATAATATTGTTCTCTGTTAGATCAATTAACTTATCATAACCAGGAGCATGAGACATAACATGTTCTAAAAATAAATCTTGAATTTTCTCCCCTGCTGGCTCTAGATTTTCTCTTTCTAGTACTGGCCTAATATTTTCAACGTGATGAACGTCTGCAACATCACTTAAGAAAGATTCAACCTTACCTCTTGCTTCTTTATTTCCTGCATAGACTACTGGAAGAATGAATCTATCTCCCAATCTAGACTCAGGATTTGCTAGAGAAATCAACTCTGCCATTGAAGTTACATGCAAATCGTTTCCGCCATCTATTCCTCCAGAAATCAAAACCATGTCTGGTCTTAATCTTTGAATGGTTTGTAATCTTTCTAAATCAGTTTTGCCATCATCAATAGCCAAAACCTGAGAAACAATTGCTCCAGCACCTAAAGCAGCCTTTTCAGCACTTTCTGCTGTCATCTTTTTAATAACACCAGTTACTAACATTTGCAATCCGCCACCAGCACTACTTGTAGAAACAAAGAAGTCTACTCCTATATTTTCTTTAGCTGGTTTAATAATGTTTCTATTATTTAACAACTTTCTATTTGTCTTTTTTTCTAATACCTGAACAGCGTTTCTTACACCAACTAATACATCTTCATGTGGTTTTTCAACTGTGGTTGGTGCTCCAGTCCAATCAATTAGCCTTAGACTGTTTTCTTTAGGACCAAATAATATAGCTTTTGTTGTTGTACTACCAACATCTATAGCTAATACGTACTTATCCAAGATCATCTCTCCTTTATAATGTTTTATAGATATTATAAACAATTTAACATTAGTTATCAATCAAATTTCTTTAATATTTTATCGTAATAGTAAAAAAAATCGTATTATTTTACATTTTATCTACATATAATAATAAAATAATACGATATATATATAATTTCTTTTTATTTTGATGACTATCGAAAGCCTATCCCTCCGTAAAATATGAAACTATATCAGCAAAATTAACTTCATTTTGCTCTCCAGATTTCATGTCTCTAATAATGACATGGCATTTTTCTAACTCTATACTGCCTAAAATAATAGTATACTTTGCATTTAATCTATCAGCATGTTTCATCTGAGCTCTAAAACTTCTTCCTGTATATTCTGTGTCTGCAGAGATTTTATTTTTTCTCAAATCATGAAGAATCTCTTGTCCTTTTTTAAGAACCTTTTCATCAGCTAGCAAAACAAAAACATGACAATACTCTTTAGTTGGTACCGCTACACCTTCTGCTTCTAGCGCTAAATCTATCCTTTCAAGCCCACTACCAAATCCTATTCCAGGCATTTCTGGTCCACCAATTTCTTCGATAAGGCCATTATACCTTCCTCCACCACCAATAACATCATTAGCATTATCTAAAGCATAATCTATAAATTCGAAAGCTGTCTGAGTGTAGTAGTCCAACCCTCTAACTAGTCTATAATTTTCATTGTATTCTAAACCAATATTACTTAGGCCGTTCTTCACTTCATTATAATGCTCTAAACAGCTACCGCACAGATAATCAACCATAACTGGTGCGTTTTCTGTTAATTTTTGACAACTAGGATTCTTACAATCCAAAATGCGCATTGGATTTTTTTCTAGTCTTTCTTGGCAAGTAGAACACAATTGATCTTTAACATCATATAAAAAATCATACAAAGCTTTTCTATGTTCCTCTCTACAATCTGGGCATCCTACTGAATTAATTTCTAATTTCAGTTTCTTAAGGCCTAGCTCTTTATAAAAAGTATTCAACAAATCAATAACTTCTACATCTGATCTTGGGTCATTAGTTCCAAAGAGCTCAATCCCAAACTGATGATGCTGTCTTAATCTCCCAGCCTGAGGTCTTTCATATCGCAAGATTGGTATAGCAGCATAATAATATTTCATTGGCATAGCTGCTTGGCCATAAATTTTGCTTTCTACAAAAGCTCTTACAACAGGAGAGGTGCCTTCTGGTCTCAGAGTTATACTTCTGTCTCCTCTGTCAGTAAAAGTATACATTTCTTTTTGAACTATATCAGTAGTATCTCCTACTCCTCTTTCAAAAAGCTCTGTGGACTCAAAAACTGGTGTTCTTATTTCTTTATATCCGAACCTTTCTGCAACTGTTCTAAAAATCTCTTCTATATATTGAAATCTTTCTATCTGTCCAGGCATTGCATCATACGTTCCGCGCGGAGCTTTAATGTTCATATAATCACTTCCTTTAATTACACTATACCTTTTTATGTTATTCCAACATAGATTATTTAGCAAGTGTTATCTCCATTATGACATATTTTTTAAAAAATTTTTATTTTGTGATATCAACGTGATAGAATAATATAAGAAAACACAGGAGAGTGATAACATTGTTAAAAGATCCAAAAGCATTTTTAGCTTTATTAATCATAACATTAATCGTAGTAATAAAAACCATAAGGCTTACTACTTTACAACAAGTAAAACAAAACCTAAGAAAATTGCCAAAGTCATTTAAATATTGCGCTGATTTTAAACTTAGAGCACCCAAAGATAGACTTTATGTTTTAAACTTCATACTTATTACTTTTGCTGGTATTTTTTTAATCCATATAGAAGAAGAGTCTGGAATTATTAAAGGAGATCCAGACAGCTCAAAATGGACCGCTACTAAAAGATTTAGAACTATTGAATTTGATAATCCTGTTAGTTTTACACAAAAATTAATTCCTTTAGTTTCAAACATAGCTGATAATCTTAAAGAAAACATTCCGATTTATCCTGTAGTTGTTTTTAATAATAGAACTAACATAAAAAATGTAACTTCTAGCGATACTCCGGTTATTAAAGCAAATGAACTTACAGATTACATAAACAGTTTCAACGAAACTAAATTGGAGCAACCAGATATTAATCTAATGCTTGATGAGCTAAAGAGATACAGATTTGATTTTTAGATAGACAAAATGGCTGCTCTCAAAAAGAGCAGCCATTTATATTAAGATGTTATTCCTTAAATTAAATTCTCTTTAATACTATTTTGTAACCATCTTTACCATGATTAAGATATCTTTTTATCCTGCTAATAGTAGCTGTACTTGCACCTGTTCGCTTTTCTATCTCTTCATAAGTGTGTCCTTCTTCTAATAGCTTAGCTACTTCTAGCCGCTGAGATATAGCATGTACTTCTGCAACTGTGCAAATGTCATGCATAAATTTTTCACACTCTTCAAAAGATTCCAACGATAAGATAGCTTTGTATAGCTGCTTAATCATAGCATCTTCTTTTTTTGTACTCACTGATTTCCCTCCTTTAGCATTATTACAATATTGCAATAATGTTTAATTACTATTATTATAATCGTTAAGAGCAACTTTTGCACTATTTAATATGGTAAAATATTAATTAGTTAGGAATAAGTCTAAAAAAATGGGGAGAATGTCTATGAAAGTACATTTTATTGGTATAGATGGCATAAGTATGAGTGCCTTAGCTAAAATAATGCAAGAACAAGGACATAAAGTTAGTGGTAGCGATTTAAAAAAAGGTCCATTAACAAAAAAATTAGTTGATAATGGGACTCTTTTTTTTAATCAGCAAGTTCGTAGCAATATTAAAGAAGTAAATCCCGACATTGTAATATATACAGCGGCAATAAACAAAACAAATCCAGAATTGCTTGAAGCAAAAAGCTCTAGCGCTAAAGTTTATGATCGTGCTACCTTTTTAGGAAAATTAGCAAGAGATTATGAAAGATCTATTGCAGTAGCAGGAAGTCATGGCAAAACTACTACAACGGCCATGTTAACCTTAGCTTTAATTAAAGCTAACGCTTCTCCTACAGCTTTAGTAGGGGGCGAGTTATCTGAACTGGATGGAAATGTCATTATTGGCGAAAGCGATATATTTTTAACAGAGGCATGTGAATATGTAGAAAGTTTCTTAAAGATATATCCTTATATAGGAGTAATACTTAATATAGACAGAGATCATCTTGATTACTTTAAAGACCTTAACCACATTGTGGCATCATTTAATAGTTTCAATGATAATATAAGTGATAATGGCTTTTTAGTGATTAACAACGATGATCCAAATACTAAAAAAGTGATTAATCAAAGCAGTAAAAACCTTGTGACTTTTGGCCTTAATAGTAACAGCACCTGGTATGTTAATAATATTTCACATACTGCAAGCGGAACAATATCAGACCTTTATAAAAATGATGAATTTGTATCGAAATTAGAACTTTCTGTACCGGGAAATCATAATATTTATAATGCTTTAGCTGTAATATCAACCTGTGATATTTTAAGCCTAGATATAAACACTATAACTGCTGCTTTAACAGAATTTAATGGTACACATCGCAGATTTGAAAAAAGAGGCACTTTAAAAGGAGCACTCTTAATTGATGATTATGCTCATCATCCAAAAGAAATTGAAACTACTTTACAAGCTATCAGAGATGGATATCCAAACAGAAGAATCATTGTTATATTTCAGCCACATACTTATTCTAGAACAAAAACTTTAATTGATAACTTTGCAAGCTCATTTAATCTAGCAGACAACTTATATGTTACCCCTACTTATCCAGCAAGAGAACCTTATGATAAAAAAGGGGATTCTAAAACACTAATCAAATCAATAAAAAAACATAAAGATAATGCTATTTATGTAGATAGTTATAAAGAAGCTGCAAAAGAAGTCTACTCTGATCTTAAAGATAATGATTTAGTAATTACAATGGGAGCAGGACCAGTAGATAAAGTGATTGAGCTTTTACTCAATTTTAATAAAGAAAGCTGATATTTTAACTAAATTTTCATAAATTGATGATATAATATTTGTAAGAAGTAATGATTGGAGGAGATTATATGCATTTCTTTCTTATATTCGCGTTAATTATTGCAATTGTTACTGTTTTCTTTGCAATACAGAATACTACTATGGTAACTGTCTATTTCTTTGTTTGGCAGTTTACTAGTTCATTAGCTATAATACTTTTGTTTAGTCTTGGGTTAGGTGTTATATTGACACTTTTGATTTCTTTTCCAAAGATACAGGCTCGAAACTGGCAAATTAGTAAACTAAAAAAACAAACAACAGAGCTAACAGAAGAAAATGCTAAGTTGAAAGAAGAGAAAGCTAAACAAGAAGGACAAGTATCTGCTCTTTTAGAGCAGTTAAATGATTATAAAAAATATTCTTACCCTTCTAATGAGCGACCGGATAATGAAAATACTTCAGATAATAAAGAAGATGATAAAAATCTTTTTAAATGGAGAAAAGAATAAGTCTCTTACGAGGCTTATTTTTTATAGTTAATAAAACATGGATGAGTATCTTTCAGAAATTTTATCAACTCTAAATGAATTAAAACACGTTATTAATGTCTCTTTTTTAAATAAAGGATATTCTCTAGAAAAAAAGTATATTTTAACCACAGATCAAGGTCAGAAATATCTTTTAAGGCTTTCTTTTCCTAAAAATTATAAAATGAAAATATTAGAATTGGAAAAAATGATAGAATGCAAAAAACTTGGAGTAAAATGCAATGAACCAATTAGATATGGACAAACAAGTGACAAAGAATGCTTTTACTCATTATTGAGTTGGATAGATGGGTGCGATGGTGCTTCTATTATAAATGAGTATCCTAAGAGTCTACATAGAAACATAGGATATCTTGCAGGAAAAGATCTCAAAATTATAAATTCAATAAAAGACGACTTTTCTTCTGAATCTTGGTTTGATAGATATGAAAGAAAACAAAAATTGTATTTTGATATATTCAATCAAAGTAATATAGACTTTTCTTATAAACACGTTATTTTATCTTTTATTAAAGAAAATTTTCATCTTCTTAGAGATAGACCAAGCTTTTTTCAACATGATGATTTTCACTTAAACAATATTATATTAAAAATAAAACATACGCAGGAGTTATTGATTTTAACAGGTGTGACTTTGGGGATCCGTGGCACGAATTTATTAAGCTATATATGTTTAGCTGTGAAATATCAAGAGAGTTTTGTATTGGACAGATAAAAGGCTATTTTAGCAGTGAGAAAATCCCTAACAATTTCTTTAAAATAGCCTCTATTTATACTGCTGTGTCATTAATATCTAGTCTTGTTTGGTCAAAAAGATTAGTGCCTTATGAATATAGGCAAATGAAAAGAAGAGTTGAGAGAATAATAAATGAATTTGATCAATTCAAATTAGATAAACCAAAGTGGCTAATTATATAAAAAAAGTGGACCTAGAAAATTCTAGGCCCATAATTGTGACGAAAAACGTCATTAAAAGGAAGAGGATTTACTGTGAAATACATCACTCAAATCTCTTTTGGTACTCTGAGTTTATAACAAATGGTCATAACTGTCAAGATAAATCATTCTAATTTAGTCGGTTTTAAGATTTAAATTTTCTTGATTCATTACAATATCTACAAAAGCCTGTATTCCGTGCTCAATAGAACTATCATCTGGGTTAAATTTAGGATGATGGTTGTAATAATTTTCTTCATCTCTTCCCGCATTTAATCCAAAAAATGCTCCTGGTGCTTTTTGCAGAAAATATGAAAAATCTTCACTACCACTTAAAGGCTTATCTGCTTCAATCACTTTCTCTTTACCTAATGTGTTAATCAGATAATCAACTGCTTTATCATTATTAAACATCATAGGGTATCCAAATTTATAATCTATTTTACAACTTGCGCCCATTGAACTACTTACTCCTTCAGCTATTTCTGTAATTCTTTTATTTAAAAGTTTGCGAGTGTCTTCGCTAAAGGACCTTATAGAAAGTCTCATTTCAGCCTTTTCCGGTATAATATTAGCTACTGTACCAGAGTTGATTGCTCCTATAGATACAACAGCTGAATCCATTGCCGATACATTCCTAGAGACAATACTTTGCATACCTATCCCAACATACATCGACACAAAAACTGGATCTATTGCCTTTTCAGGTGAAGCCCCATGTCCCCCTTTTCCAATAACAGTTATTGTGGCAGAATCGCTATTTGATGAAGCGACTCCTCTTTTTACAGAGAATGTTCCTGGTTTAGCAATAGGAAAAACATGAAGGCCAAAGACTGCATCTACTTTTGGATTATCCATTACTCCTGCTTCAACCATTGGCAACCCTCCGCCAGGCCCTTCTTCTGCTGGCTGAAAAAATAATTTAACAGTACCGAGTACTTGTTCTTGATTTTCTTTTAATACAACTGCTGTAGCTAATAAAACCGCAGTGTGTATATCGTGCCCACAAGAGTGCATAATTCCATCTATTTTTGATGCATATGGCAAGTTAGTTTCTTCTTGCATTGGCAAAGCGTCCATATCTGCTCTTAACCCAATCACCTTACCATCTTTCCCGCCTTTAATTGTAGCAACAATACCTGGAAAATCCATTTTTTGATAATCTATATTGTTTTCGGATAATATATTTTCAATAAACTCAACCGTTTTGAACTCCCTCATTCCAAGCTCTGGATACTGGTGGAAATGCCTCCTCCACTCAATTGCTTTGTCTTTTATTCTTTTTACTGACTCATTAAACATTTAATTACCCTCCTTTAAATTTTTATCTAAGTATCTCCAATCCTTCTTTTCAAAAAAGTCCTTCTTTTCTTTCTCTGTTGTTTTTTCAAGAGAGAATAAACAATAATCAGTCTTATGTGCTGGCATAGCTTTAATATGAGTTAATTTATAATTAGGGTTATAGTACATGTACTTTGCAGTATCTATATAGCAATATATCTTTCCTAATTCTTCTTCATCTAACTCTCTCCAAACCTTTGCCATCGTACACCCATAGACTTTTCTATCTTCCTCATCTTCTACCACTTTGTCATTTAAGCCGATGTTAGGTAACGTTCTTGCTTTTTCTATATTATAATTTTCTGGAGTTAAATCTAATTTCTCGCTTTCAACTACATTTTTAACCTGAGTCCCAATATACTCTCCATATTTTTGAATGGCTTTTAATACTACTTCTTTTCCTTTTTCCTCTCCTAATTCTTCAACTAAAGTTTTTGCATATGCTATATGCATCATTCCCAACCTTCTTGTTGCTAGTTCAACTTCATGTTTAGCCTGTTCTTTAGTAACTTTTTCTTTACCCATTTATATTAGCTCCTATTCATTTGTTCTTTTACTTATGCATATAATTCCTTATAATGAATACATATTACAATACAAGGAGGATAATTATGCAAATTGGTGTTATTTCTGATACACATTTTCCTAACAAAATTGATTATTTATCTAAAAAAGTTTTCTCAGCTTTCAAAAATGTTCAATTGATTCTTCATGCTGGAGATATTCACTCTCCAGAAGTTCTTAAGCAATTAAGCAATGTAGCTCCAGTAGTTGCTGTCGCTGGGAATGGTGATCCTGCTAGTTTAGCTAATCAACTTGGATATCACAGAGTTGTTTATATCGAAGGATTAAAAATCGGTATAGCCCATGGTCATCATGGCAGTGTTTGTGAAAGTGGAATAGCTAGATCTTTTGCTTGGTTTGATAATGTAGACCTAGTAATTGGAGGACATACCCATATACCAGAGTTTAAAGAAACTGAGCATGGATGGTATCTTAACCCTGGTTCTATCGGAGTCCCCAAAGTGGATAAAGGGCCTTCTGTTGCTATCTTGTCAATCGAAAAAGAAAGTTTTGATGCAAAAATTATCTATCTCAATGAAATAGAATAGGCAGATAACAAGACAGCCATTAATTTTAATTAATGGCTTTTTTCTATCTTGTTATATCTACATCTGGCTTCCAATATAAATCTGTCTCAGCAAACAATGCTGGCATACCTCCAGTATGCAAGAAAATTACTGAGCTATCTTTATCTATTTTATTATCTTCTATCATACCAATAAGTCCACTCAGACCTTTAGCTGTGTATACAGGATCAATAATTATTCCTTCTTCAACAGCGCACATCTTTAAAGCTTTTTTAGATAATTCTGTTGGTCTGCCATAACCTTCTCCTACAAACTCATCGTAAACCAAAACGTTGGGAAGTCCCTTTATATCAACATCAAGCTTTGCTCCCATCTCAACTAATAAATTGTTAACCTTTTCTGTAATCTCATCACTTGAGCCCGATACACTTATACCAATAACCTTGGCTTTTAAACCTCCCATATGAATACCCATCATTAATCCTGCTTGAGTTCCTCCAGAGCCTGTAGCTATAAAAATATAATCTGGGTCAATACCCTGAGCTTTACACTGCTTTGCTGTTTCAAGTCCGCCCTCTACATATCCCATAGCTCCTAAAGCATTTGATCCGCCAAGTGGTATATAATAGGGGTTTTTACCCTTCTTTTGATATTCTTCTACAACTTCTTGTAACTTTTCTTTTCTTTCTTTCTCTCCAGCAAAATACCATTTACTATTAAGCAACCTATCTAAAACCATATTGCCTTGAACTTCTTCAATTTCCTCTCCACTAAAAATCAAAACTGAGTCTAAACCACATACTCTGGCTGCAGCTGCTGTTTGTCTACAGTGATTTGATTGAGGACCTCCTAGTGTAAATACTACGTCAGCTTTCATATTTAATGCGTCAGCCATTAAATACTCTAGCTTTCTAGCTTTATTGCCTCCTAAAGCCAAGCCTGTTTGATCATCTCTCTTAATGTAGAGCTCTTTAACTCCAATCTTTTTTCCTAATCTCTCTACTTTTTGTAGCGGAGTTGGGAGGAATGCTAGCTTAACTTTTGGGATTTCTTCAAATTTCATTAAATGCACCTCCATGTCTTATTAATACAATTATTCTATTTGAACCTATGAATTCCTTCTTTATCTTTATAACTATATTCAGCTAATGTATAATTAAGAAAAATTTAAGGAAGATTTATATGGAAAACCCCATAGATGACATAAAAATCAGTATAGCCAGTTCTATAAATAAATTTTTACAAATAAACTTTATACATAAAACTGATTTATCATATAATTATAAACGGAACTGCTTTCAAACAGCTATTCTTTTTAATAAAAAGGAAGATGTCAGAATTAGCTACATCAAAAAATTAAAGAGTTTTCATAGCAATGACTTTAAACTGTTAACAAGCAATAATTTTATTAATATAAAAATATACCCTAAAATTATTACGAATTTCTTGTCAAAATTTCTTCAATACATTACTTTGACTAAAAGAAGTTTGACTCCAATTGATTATTTTATATATTATAAAACAAAAGAAAGCCTAAGTAATATTAAATCAAAAGCATTTATTAATGCCCAAGAAAATTTATTGGATTTTTATGGATATTCAGTAAATAAATTTTTCGAAGAAAAACCTTTTTACAAAAAACCACTTTCTATAGAGTTTAAATTAAAAGAGTTTCATTTTTCTTATGGAATTAATAACTTGTTAGAAAGCCCGCTCTTGTATAAGAAATTTTCAGCTAAGTATCTGAACCTACTAACTCTTAGTAAAAGCTCTAATTCATTCTTTTATGATAAAAAAATGCAAAAAAAATTAAATACTAAGAATCCTCTTTATGTTACAGCATATGTAATAGCAAGGCTAAATCATTTGTCTTTTGACAAAAACACTGTAAATAGGGCCATAAGTCATGATAAAATTGCATCAATAGGTTTAATGTTAGCTGAAATATTAGATAACAAAAAGATAGCTTTAAGCATAGCTCCTTTAATGGAAGTACTAATGATTGCTTGCAAAGATGTTTATAAAAATGGATTTTATAGTTTTAATTCAAATGACTTATGCTATCACATAAATATAATTGACTTTTTAACAAATATTTCTCAAACTACCTTTTTCTATTATTGACAATATTATTTTTTTTGTGTATAAATGTTTTACCAATAGCCTATCAGCTTGAAATTTTTCAATACTAATGTTTATAATAAAATTACAATAGGAGGAAAAGCAATGGCAAAAGTAAGACCCCCAAGAAAAAAAGAGTCCTTAGATTTAGCAGCTACTGCAGCAAAAACACTTAAGAAAAGTGATGCACCTTTGTCACTTAAAAACTTGCTTGAAAAGATTAATTCTCTTCCTGAAGTTAAAAAGACTATTTCCATAAGCAACCTACATAATGAATTGAATTTTGATGGAAGATTTGTTTTTTTGAAAGGTCAAGGATGGTTACTAAAAACACAAGTGCCAGACTTAGAGCGAGATGAGTTTGAAGACTTTGACTTACTTGAAGAAGAATATCAACCAAGTAAAGAAGATTACGAGTGGGATGATGAAGATGAAGATGAAGATGAAGATGATGAAGAGCTATTAGTACCTTTTGACGAAGACTTAGAAATAGACATTGACGATTTAGATGATGACTTAAACGAGGGTTTAGATGAAGATTTAGACGATGAATTAGATGATGAACTTGATGATGTTATTGATGAATTAGAAGAGCTTGACGATGAAGTTGATCCAATTGATGACTTAGAAGATTTTGAAGACTTTGAAGATTTTGAGGACAGAGAATTAGAAGAAGATGATGAACCAATAATTTAAGGAGGTTAATCTCATAATGAAAATTACTTGGCTAGGACATTCATGCTATCTTTTAGAAAATTCAAATGAAGTAAGTTTGGCAATAGACCCTTTTGATCCCTCAATTGGTTATGATGCTCCAACTGTTAAGGCTGACTTAGTAACTACTAGTCATGATCATCATGACCATAATGCTGTGGATCAATTAATGGGAGATCCCAAAGTAATATCAAAAAAAGACCCCATTGAAGTCCTAGGATTTAATATTAAGGGGATTTCAAGTTATCATGATGATGACAAAGGCAATAAAAGAGGAGAAAATATCATCTTTATCTATGATGTAGATAACCTTAGGATTGTTCATTTAGGAGATTTAGGACACATGTTAGATAAAGATAAGATTACTTCTTTAGGAAAAGTTGATATTTTATTTGTCCCTGTAGGCTCTGTTTATACTATAGATGGTGAACAAGCAAATGAGTTGGTTAAAAAAATTAGTCCAACAGTTACAATCCCCATGCATTATAAAACTCCTAAATTAAATATTGATTTACGCCCTGTTGATGACTTTCTTAATTTAGCAGATGAATATCAGCAGCTAAATACTAATGAGGTTGAAATAACTACAAATAATATAAATAGTTTTGCTCCTATTGTAGTTTTACAACCCCCTAAATAAAACTAA
>JBKHBO010000060.1:0-10062 GCA_046542315.1 Clostridia bacterium | reverse complement strand
ATTTTACTATTTGTTTTGGTAGATGGTTGGACATTAATTTTTGAAACACTTGTTAGTACTATAGGTTAAGGAGGAAACTAATGGGTATACAAGATATTACAAATGTTTTAAGGTCTGCAATTACCACAGTTTTATTAGTATCGTCTCCTATGCTAATAGGGGCTTTAATTAGTGGATTTATAGTTGCTTTATTTCAAGCCACGACTCAAATAAATGAGCCGACACTGGCATTTGTGCCAAAAATAGTAGTAGTAATGGTTACATTAGTAGTTTTTAGCCCTTGGATAGCAGAAACATTAAGTGAGTTCACCTTAGATTTATTTAATAATATATCAACGTTTCTTTATTAAGATGAAGTGGAGGAGAAGATTATCAGTCTAGTATTTAGAGATAGTTTTATATCAATTTTAATAATCGCAATAGTTCTTTTTATTGTAATTCCTGTAAGTACTGGACTACTTGATGTCTTGCTGATTTTAAATATTGCAACAGCTTTAATAATCTTGCTAACTACAATATATATAAGATCACCTCTTGAACTATCATCTTTTCCTACCATAGTATTGATTGCTACTTTGTTGAGGCTGTCACTAAACATATCATCAACAAGATTAATTTTGACAAATCGAGGTAATGCAGGAAACGTAATTCGGACTTTCGGTAACTTTGTTATAGCGGGAAACCCTGTAGTAGGATTAATTATTTTTATAATTATTATAATCGTTCAGTTTGTAGTAATAACAAAAGGTGCAGAAAGAGTTTCTGAAGTAGCAGCAAGATTTACACTTGACTCAATGCCTGGAAAGCAAATGGCAATTGATGCAGACTTAAATGCAGGTCTTATTAATGAGAAACAAGCTTTGAATAGAAGAACAGAGATCCAAAGAGAAGCAGACTTTTACGGTTCAATGGATGGTGCATCTAAATTTGTAAAAGGAGATGCTATAGCAGGAATTATAATAACTTTTATTAATCTTGTTGGAGGAATAGTAATAGGTGTTTTAATTGCCGGTGAAGCATTAGGTGAGGTTGTCAATGTTTATACACTAGCAACAGTTGGAGATGGTTTAGTATCACAAATACCAGCTTTATTAATTTCAACAGCTTCAGGTATAATTTTGACAAGAAAAGCTTCAACAGAAAACTTAAACGTTGAAATAGTTACACAATTGCTCTCTCAATATACAGTGCTTTTTATCGGAGGTACAACCTTAATATTGATGGTACTCGTCCCAGGATTGCCTAAAATACCTTTGACTTTTGTAGGGTCACTTTTATTAATCTTAGGATATAAACTGTATACAGAAAAACAACAACTTGAACTTGAAGAAAAGAGATTAGATGATTTACCACCACCCCCAAAAGAACCAGAATATGATATTACTGATTACATATTCACAGATCCAATTATGGTTGAATTTGGATACAGTTTAGTGCCATATATAGATAAAACTCAAGGTGGAAAACTTTTAGATAGATTAGTAATGCTTAGAAGGCAACTAGTAGTTGAATGGGGAACTATTTTGCCAAAGATTAGAGTAAAAGATAGCCCTTCAATTATGCCAAATGAATATGTAATTAAAATTAGAGGTTATACCACAGCCAAGGGAGAAATTTTACCAGACCATTTATTAGCAATGGCCGCTGATGAAGTTGCTGAAGAAATTGATGGAGTAGAAACAGAAGATCCAGCTTACGGAATACCAGCTATATGGATAGATCCAGAAGATGCTGATAGAGCTGAGATGTTTGGTTATACAGTAGTAGACCCAGTATCTGTTTTGGCTACTCATATTTCCAAAGTTGTGACAGAAAACTCATATGAACTATTAGGCTTAGAAGAAGTTAAAGAATTAGTAGATGCACTGGAGAAGAAGTATCCAGCTTTAGTTGAAAGTGTAATCCCAGATGTGATTAATTTAAGAACTTTACAAGTTATCCTGTGCGACTTATTAGAAGACGGTATAAAAATTAAAAACTTACCTATAATCTTACAAGTATTAGGTGATTATGGTAGGACAGTAGGTGAAACGGAAGAGCTGATTGAGTTTGTTAGACGAGGTATTAAAAAAGATGTTTGTGAGAAATATGCTGAAAACAATAGGTTAGATCTAATGATAATAAGTCCAGAACTAGAGCAAAAATTTACTAAAACATACTTAGATCAATCAAACAATGCAGATATATTAACTCATGAAGACCAACAAAACTTTATCAATAGAGCTTATGAAGAATATAACATGGCTGTTGATCAAGGTTTAAGCCCAGTGTTAGCAACTACCCCAAAGTTAAGAAGGATTATAGATCAAATGTTTAAGCAAAACAATTTGGATTTTGGAGTTATTTCAGTTTTAGAAGTAGATAATCGATACGAAATTAATATTATAGGGTCTATTAACATATAAAGAGGGATTAATAAATGAATACAGATAAATTATGGAAACAATACTCTAGAAATAAAAATGTAGAAAATCGGAATATATTAGTATTAGAATATTTAGACCTAGTTAATAAGATAGTTAATATCCAAATGCGTCTTTATCATACCTTTAATCCTGATCTTAAAGAAGAGTTTTATAGCATAGGGGTTATTGGGTTAATAGATGCTATCCAAAAGTTTGATTATTCAAAAAATGTTAAATTTGAAACATATGCATCATTTAGAGTTAAAGGGGCCATAATAGACTATATTAGAAAGCAAGACATCGTTTCAAGAGGTTTAAGAGAAAAAGAAAAGGCGATAAACAATGCCAGAGAAAACCTTATAAATAGAAACCAACGAGAACCTAGTGAAATTGAAATTGCTGAAGAGCTAAACATCTCCATAGAAGAGTTTAGTAAGACAATAAATCATATCGCTCAAGCTGATTTACTGTCATTTGAAGAAATGGTTTCCAATGGAATTGGGATAAAACAATCAGATTATGATGTTGAAAAAAAATTAGAAGAGAAAGAACTACAAGAATACTTAGCTAAAGCAATTTCAAATTTACCAGAAAGAGAGCAATATGTAATATCTATGTATTACAAAGACGAGCTGAAGCTTAAAGATATAGGAAGAATATTAGATTTGTCAGAATCAAGAGTGTCACAACTACTAAAAAAGGCTGTCAGTAACTTAAGAGATTATCTAAAAAGACAGTTTGCAGCTTAAGTAATGTAAAGTTATACCGATATAAAAGGAGAATGGAAATGTCAAGAAGTATTGATAGCATTGGTAATTCATTAATGTTTTTGCAAAACAAAATAGATGTCACATCAAATAATATATCTAATAGCAACTCTAATGGATTTAAAAAAGAGTCTTTAGTTGGTCAAAGCTTTAATAATATTTTAAGTACTAAAATAAGTGACAAAATGTCAGTTGTGGGAAGTGATGGTATCTATCCAAGTGCCCTTCAACAATACACGCCAGGTGTTTTTGCACAAAATTCAAGTATAAATTTTAATAGAGGACCATTAGTAGAAACTGGCAAAAATACCGATATAACTACGGACCAAGGTTTTTTTACTGTTAATAATGATCAAGGCACTGTTTTAATGACTACTGGAGAAACAATACTTGATGAACAAGGATTTTTAGCTATTGAAGGAAAGGGCAGAATCAATGGAATTTCAGGAGAAATACAGTTAAATAGCAATTATGAAATAGATAATTCAGGAAATGTTAAAGTTGATGGAGATATTGTCGATAAAATAAGGACAGTAGGGCTTAATACACAAGAAGATTTAATAAAAACTGACCAAGGAGACATCATATCTGAAGAACAAAACCTGGAAGATATTCTTGATGGTAAATATCAGGTTGGATATCTAGAAAGCTCTAATGTTGATATGAGTGAAGAAATGGCTAACTTAATGGAAATTTCAAGAAGATATGAAACAAATCAAAGAACCATGCAAACCTTAGATGAATTAATGGGTGTAGCAATTAACCAAGTAGGAAAGGTTTAGGGTGAGCTAAATGATTAAAGGTTTTTATACAGCAAAAGCTTCACTAATTCAACGACAAAAGCAAACTAACGTAATATCAAACAATATTGCTAATGTAAACACAAAGAACTTTAAAAGAGACAACAGTGAGTTTGGTCAAATTCTAAGTAATCAAATAGAAGAGAATTATCCTGATTTGAACAAGGCTGACTATTTGATCGGTGGAGGTTCCAAAATTGATAGAGTAAATATTGATTTTGCTCAAGGAGATACAGTTTCGACAGAAAAGAACTTAGATCTGGCACTTAATGGTGATGGATTCTTTACTTTAGTAGATAATGATAATAATCAATATTATACTAGAGGAGGAAGCTTTAACTTTACAACTACCCAATCAAGGACTAAAAATATTGTTAATGGAAAGGGATACTTTTTAGCAAACAGTAATGGTGAAAAGATAGAAGTTCCTTTTGATGTTTCAGAAATCAACATTAAAGATGATGGAAAAATTGAGTATGAGAATCAAAATAGAAATGAAGATATAGGTATAGTGGATATTATTGATAAGGAAAACTTAGAAAGAGTAAATTCAGGAGTTTACCAAGGTGAAGTAGAAGAAATAGATTCTAAAGCGAATGTAATGCAAGGATTTTTAGAAATGTCTAATACTGATTTAGCTAAAGAATTAGTATCTTTGATAACAAACCAAAGAATTTTCTCAATGAACTCAAAGGTTATCCAAACAGTTGATGAAATGAGTAGTTTAGCAAATAACTTAAAGAAATAGCTAGGAGGTGAATTGAAGTGAAGATTAATTCAAGTAATTATCAGAATATCTTAAAGCAATATAAGGAAGCGAAAGCTCAAAAACCAGAAGAAACCAATGTTGTTCGTAATGATAAGACAGAGAATTCTGATAAAAAAACACTTCAACAAAATGTAGCGGATATAACAATATCTAAAGACTACAAAATTTATGAAAGAGCTATGAAAGAGCTAAATAAGATGGATGCAAAAGATGTTAAGATAAAAGAAATTATGAATCAAATCGAGAAAGGTGAATATGATATTTCACCTGAAGAGATTGCCAAAAGTATTATTGATAAGAGCAAAAAGAGTTAGAGGAGATTCTTTATGAACGCAAGTAGACTTATCAATGTTTTAGCTGATCAGAGCAAGGTTTATTCATTTCTAATAGATTTATCAAAACAAATGCAAGATGCTATAAAAATTAATGATATAAAAAAAATTGACTCTTTAATCAAAGTTCAAATGGCTTTAGTTATGAAGCTATCTAGTTATGAGAATAAAAGGGTGAAGATAGCTAAAGAAATAAGTAAAGAAGTAAACGTGCATCCAGATGATTTAACTATTAGTGAAATCAAAAACTATCTTGATGAAAACCAATTTAGTAGCTTAGAAGAACTTGAACAAAAGTTGGAAAGCAATATTTCAACTTTGTCAGAGATAAATAATACTAATAAATTATTAATTAATAATGGCTTAGATTTAATTGAATTTTCACTAAACTTATTAGGAGCTTCTGATAGTGTTATTTATAATATGGATGGAGAAAATAAGCGTAAACAAATTATAGATGAAAAGGTATAGGTGGTGATGATATGAGTATGTTTAATTCTTTAAATATTGCAAAGTCTGGATTGTTTGCCTCACAAAAAGCAATTGAATTAACTGGGCATAATATAGCCAATGCTAATACCGAAGGATATACAAGACAAAGACTCGAAATGTCATCTAAGCCTAGTTTGAGTTTCCAAGGATCATCTCCAGGTGGTGGAGTTTCTTTAGATGACATCACTCAAGTTAGAGATAAATATATAGACGTTCAACTAAGAAAAGAAAACTCAGTAGCAAAAGAATTAGAGTATAAAGCCAGTGGCTTTGAGTTTATCGAAGGTATAATAGCAGAACCTACAGATTATGGAATTAATGCAGCTATGTCAGACCTTTTCAATTCTATGGAAGAGTTAAGCTATAATGCAGAAGACTTGACTCTAAGAGAGATTGTTGTTCAAAATGCAGTAAAATTAACTGATACTTTTAAATCAGTTTCAAATGGATTAGTTGATTATCAAAGAGATCTTAATAGTGATCTTACTATGGTAGTTGAAGAGATTAATTCAATAGGAGAGCAAATACAAAATTATAACCAAACAATAAGAGATTATGAAAATAGAGGGAAACAAGCAAACGATTTAAGAGATAAAAGAAATCTTTTAGTAGATCAATTATCCGACATTGTCCCTGTAGATGCTAAAGAGGATAGTGATGGAAGGTTTAGTGTGAAAGTTGGAGGAGTTTATCTTGTAGATCAATATAAATTTAACCCGATGGAAGTTAAGTTGGGAGAATCAGATAATCCTTATACGAGTCAACCAGACAACGAAGTTTTTTGGTCTGATAGTGAAAAAGAAGTAAGTGTGCGAAGTGGTAGATTAAAGGGCTTATTAGATTTAAGAGATGGAAATACTGAGGATAATCAAGGCGTTGCCTATTATATACAAAAGTTAGATAATCTAGCCCAAGCAATAACAGAAAAGTTTAACGAAGAACATGTAAAAGGATATACATTACCAACTGATGGTAGTGAATCACAGGATGGTATAGAATTTTTTAAATCTTATGATTCAGATTCCACAAAAGAAGTAACCGCAAGAAATATGAGTGTTAGTGATGCACTTATTTCCACTGGATTTAATATAGCAGCTAGTGATTCAAAAATTACTGGTGATATGAATTGGGGTAATAATGGTAACTTAGTTGAACTAGTGAAGTTAAGAGATAAAGATAGCCTATCAATAGATGATAGGGATGGCAATGAAATTCAAATAGGTAATTTAGAACAATATTTAAGAAGTACAGTTTCAGATTTAGCGATTACAACTGACTATTATAACAATAGAAGTGAAAGTCAAAAGACTCTGACAGATCATATTGAAAATCAAAAGATGTCAATCTCAGAAGTCTCTACAGATGAAGAGATGATGAATTTAGTTCAGTATCAGCATTCATATAGCGCTGCTGCAAAACTGGTAACTGTCGTAGATGAGATGTTAATGACTTTAATTAACATGAGATAAAGGAGAGGCTTTTTATGCGTGTAAGTAGCAGAATGTTATCAAGACAAGTGATGACAAATTTAAACTCTTTATATAATGACCTTGCCAAAAGTCATACACAAGTTTCAACTGGTGAGCGTTTTCAAAAAGCATCAGAAGATCCTATAAGAGCAGTAAGGTCTATGGATTTATCAATTAATAACGAGAGAAATGAACAGTATTTGACTAATATTGATAAAGCAAGATCGGTTTATAGGGAAACCGAAGATTCTTTAATGGGAGTTTCAGACTCTATTGCTGGTGTAAAAGATAATTTACTGAGAGGTTTAAACAACACATATAATTATGAAGATAGAAAGGTTTTAGCCAAAGAAGTTGAGCAATTAAAAGACAATATAGCTACACAATTAAATAAAGAATATTCTGGAAAATACTATTTTGGTGGATACAATACATCTGAAGCACCTTTCAGTGAAGATGATACCACAGGGAAAATGATGTATAATGGTCAAATTATTGAAGATATTGTTGAAACCAAAGTAGATGTTAATGACCCAGATGCATACGAAGACTATATGAAAGAAAATGTCTTTGTTAAAACCGGTAAATCAACTGAAATTGGTGTGTCACTACCAGGGGTTGATGTAGTTGGGTATGGCGAAGATAATCTTTTCTCAGTTTTGGATAATATAATAGAAAATTTAAATACTGATCCAGCTGATATGGAAGAACTAAATGATTTAACTAAAAAGACAGATAATTATTTCTCAAAGGTTCAAAACCATATTTCAACAGTTGGCGCGAAAGCTAAAAATTTAGATGTTATGAAAGGCCAAGCGGATGCAATTAAAGTTAATTTGACTGATGCTCTATCAAAAGAAAGTGATATCGATATCGAAGAAGCATTAATGAATTATAAGACTAATGAAATGGTATATAATTCTGCTTTAGCAGTTTCAGCTAAAATCATTCAACCTACTCTTATTGACTTTTTGAGGTAATTATAATGGATAAAAAGAATTTAGTCATAAATTTTAGTCAAGGAATATATGGATTTGAAGACTTAAACGAGTTTGTTTTCTATAAAACAGATGATAAAAATAGTCCACTAACAATCATGCAATCCGCTGAAAACTCAAATATTAGCTTTTTGGTAATTCCACCTAATCTAATTGAACTTGATTATGAAATAGAACTTGATGAATCTGATATAAATGATCTTGAAATAGATTCAAAAGAAGAAGTTGTAGTGCTAGCAATTTTAACTATTTCAAAAGGGGAAAATATATCTGCTAATTTGAAAAGCCCTATCGTATTTTCACTTAAGTCAAAACTAGGCAAACAAATTATATTCGAAGATAGTAGATACGATACAAGACATAAAGTTCCATTTAACAAAATGGAAAGTTAGGGTGGTGTTAATTTGTTAGTATTAAGTAGGAAAAAAGATGAATCTATAGTTATTGACAAAGAAATTGAGATTACTATTTTAGAAATAAACGGGTCAACCGTTAGAATTGGTATCAAAGCTCCCAAAAAAATTAAGGTGCTTCGTAAAGAATTAATTGAAGAAGTTTCTAATACTAATATCATCTCCCAAGTTGATATAAAAGAAATTAATTTAGAACAATTGGTAAAAAATTTAAAAAGAAATTAAAGAATTACTTATAATAGACCGATAGACTAAATAGAAGATAAAAAGGTTACATAGAGATATGTAACTTATTTTTTAGGGAGATGAGAAAATGATAAATCCAATAAATCCTGTTGACTCTATTGTTATCCAATTAGGCAATAACAGACAAAGTGAAAGTAAAAACTTTGATAAAATGGTTACCAAACCAGATGATAATGTTGTTCAATTAAACTTAAATATTAAAGAAGATGATTTAATTAGAGCAGTTGACAATGTTAACAAAGACCATTTAGTTGGCAATGAAAAACTACAATATGAGTATCATGAAGAGACGAACAAATATGTAATAAAAATAGTTGACACAAAAAGAAATGAAGTAGTTAAACAAATACCAAGTCAAAAATTATTAGATTATGCAGCAGGTTTAATGGAGTATATTGGAATGAGATTTGACGTCTCAGTTTAAGGAGAATTTATATGTTAAACTCAATTGATAGTACAAATACAACAAGCTTTAGTGGTTTAGTTAGTGGTTTAGATACTGACACAATGATCAAAGAAATGCTTGGGACTTATCAAAATAGAGTCGATAGTTTAAATGCAGATAAACAAGAATATGAGTGGCAAGTTGAAGCTTATCAAAATGTTATGACAGATCTTAATGATTTTCATGATAAGTACTTAAACGTATTTAATAGAGATGACTATATTCTTTCAATGTCAGGAACTAAAACTGCTACATTTGCAAATGAATCTTTAGCAAGTGATTATGTAGATGTGAATGTAAATGCTGATGCAATTGATAATACTTATGTTATTAATGAAATAACGCAACTTGCTACAAAGGCAAGTGTAGCTAGTTCAGATAAAGTTATTGGCAGCATTAAAGGTTCAGTTGATTTAACAAATTTGACTTATGATTATTCAGGTGGTTATGATTTTGATCTAACCCTAGACGGTGTTACAAAAAATATTGACATGACTGGTACATATGAAGATAGTGCTGAACTAGTTGATCAACTGAATATTCAGTTGGAAGCTGCTTTTGGAACAGATAGAGTAGAGGCTTCGCTAGATGGCGGAAGTCTAGCATTAACAGCTGAAAATTCTGTAATGCAGGTTAGAACAGGTAATCAAAACAGTTTTCTATCTGAGGTTGGCATCTCTAGTGGTGCTCGAAATGTAGTTAATCTAGATAGGTCAACAAATTATCTTTACGGAGAAACAGAAAATTTAGAATTTAGCATTAATGATGTTGACTTTTCATTTGATAACACTTCTTCTGTTAGAGATATAATTAGCGAAGTCAATAGATCGGAAGCTAATGTAAATATGTCATATAGCACTTTAAATGATGCTTTTAGCATAAAATCAAACAACACAGGAGCTAGCTCATCAATAGATATAACAAAC